>JANMDS010000247.1:0-15921 GCA_031376405.1 Betaproteobacteria bacterium | reverse complement strand
TGAACGACAAGCGTGGCGGCGTGGTGAAAACGGTGGTCGATCAAAGCAAAGCCCGCCACGTTCTGGTGCGCGTAAACGAATTTTTGTCCGAAGCCGACGCAAAAGTGAAACTAGAACGCCTGCGCGACCGAATAAGTCGGGGTGAGCCTTTTTCGGAAGTCGCTAAATCAGGCTCGGAAGATGCAAGTAACGGTCGTGGCGGCGATTTAGGCTGGCTAAGCCCTGGCGATACCGTGCCGCAATTTGAAGAAGCCATGAAAGCGTTGAAAATTGGTGAGGTATCACAACCAGTTCGCACGCAGTTCGGGTGGCACGTCATTGAGGTGGTCGAGCGTCGCAAACACGACATTACTGAAGAGCGCAGCCGCAGCACCGCACGTGCGGCGCTGCGCGAGCGCAAAGCTGAAGAGTCGTATCAAGATTGGTTGCGGCAGTTACGCGACCGAGCATATGTTGAGTTAAAAATAGAGGAATAGTCATGAATGCCGTCACTGCACCGCAAGCGTTAAACAAAGTACGTCTTACCTCGTTTTCACATGGGGGTGGCTGCGGCTGCAAAATTGCACCTGGCGTACTCGAGAAAATTTTGTCGGGGATGAACAAATTCCCAATTCCTAAAGAGCTCTTAGTCGGGATTGAAACGGCGGACGACGCGGCCGTATATCAAATTAACGAAACCCAAGCCATCGTTGCCACCACCGATTTCTTCATGCCGATTGTGGATGACCCGCATGATTTTGGTGCTATCGCGGCCACGAACGCGATTTCCGACGTATATGCGATGGGCGGAACGCCGCTCTTCGCGCTCGCGCTGGTGGGCATGCCGATTAATCAATTGCCGCTCGAAACTGTGCGTGGCGTGCTGGAAGGTGGCGAGTCTGTTTGTCGTCGCGCGGGCATCCCGATTGCGGGGGGGCACACGATTGATACCGTTGAGCCGATCTACGGCTTAGTGGCCATTGGTATTGTTGATCCACGTAAAGTGAAGCGTAACGCTGGCGCAAAACCGGGCGACAAACTCATCTTGGGCAAACCGATTGGTGTTGGCATCTACTCCGCAGCGCTAAAAAAAGAGAAGCTAGACAAAGCGGGCTACGCCTCCATGATCCAAAGCACCACCCAGCTCAACACACCGGGTAGAAAATTGGTGGATTTTGCTGGCGTGCACGCCCTGACTGACGTAACAGGTTTCGGTCTGGCTGGGCATTTACTCGAAATTACCAAGGGCTCGAAAGTAGGGGCAACGCTAAAGTGGAGCGATGTTCCGCTCCACCCAGGCGTTACTGAACTCGTTAAACAAGGCTTTTTCACCGGCGCCTCCGAGCGCAATTGGCAAGGCTACGGAGCGGGCATTACGCTCGGCGCAGGCGTAGGCGAAGTGGAGCAAACGCTTCTGTCCGACCCGCAAACGTCGGGGGGATTGCTCGTTGCCTGTGATGATGCGAGCGTTGCGGATGTGTTGAAACTTTTCGCTGACGAAGGCTTCGCAAATGCGAAAGTGATTGGTGAAATTACGGAAGGTTCAGGCGTTAAAGTAGTTGCGTAGCGGAATTCTTCTAGAAATACCTGCGGCGCAAAAAAGGCGATTTCTGGGAGATATAACCCAAAAAATGCCTATTTTGCGCCGCAGGTATTTGCGTTTTTTATGCCTTCAGTAAGTACGAACGCAATCTAGCAACGCCTTCTTTCAACTTCTCCATCCCCACCGCGTAGGCAATGCGAACATGCTCGTTCGCGCGATAAGTGCCGAAGTCTGTGCCCGGCGAGAACGCTACGCCTGTGGCATCTAGTACGTCGATACAAAACTGCGCACTATCTTTTGAAAACACACTGCAATCGGCGTACACAAAAAATCCGCCATCCGGATCAATGGGTATTTTGAATCCAAGTTCTCGCAGCGCGTAAGTCAAATATCTCCGGCGCAAATCAAATTCCGTCACACGTGCGTCGGCGATCGCGTAGGTTTCGTCGGTGAAGCAGGCCAGGGCCGCGTGCTGGGCTACGCCATTGGGCGAGATGTACAAATTCTGTGCGAGCTTTTCAATGTCGCGCACGGCATGCAGAGGTGCGACGAGCCATCCTAAGCGCCAGCCAGTCATGTTGAAATATTTTGAAAAACTCCCGATCACATAGGCCTCATCGGTCGGATTTGTAAAACTCAACGCCGTTTCCACGCTGCGACCATACGTCAAACCCAAGTAGGTTTCATCTGAAATGAACACCCCACCGCGCGCGAGAACGGCTTGAGCCACCCGCGCGCCTTCGCCTGCGGGCACCATCGTACCGGTAGGGTTAGAGGGTGAGGCAAGCAACGCGCCGCGCGTACGTGGCCCCCAAGCTTCGACGATTTGTTCCGCGCTAAATTGGTACGCGGTTTCGTAGCTGGTGGGGATCGTAACCGCCCGCCCTTCGAGCACCCGCGCGAAGTGCCGATTACACGGATAACTCGGATCCGTCATCAAAATCTCGTCGTCACGCCCGACGATGAGCGCATTGACCAACATCAACGCAGCAGACCCACCCGCGGTGACAATAATTCGCGCGGGGTCAACGTCTACCCCACACATTCGCCGATAGTGCTGCGCGATCCCTTCGCGTAGTTTTGGCAAACCCAGCGCGGAGGTGTAATACACGCCGCCTTGCTCAAGAAACGCTTTTGCCGCAGCCAGCACCGGGGCGGGCGTGGGGAAATCAGGCTCCCCAATTTCCATGTGAATGATGCTTGCACCCGCAGCTTCGCGTGCCCGCGCGCGGGTGGCAATTTCCATTACCTGAAAAGGATTAATCTCAGCGTTACGAAGGGCTGGTGTGTACATGATGGTGTAAGTTTGCGCCGCAGGTATCATTTCACCATGCGCACACTTATTCAACGCGTCTCACGAGCGAGCGTTACGGTTGAACAAAAAATCGTAGCCGAAATTTCCACGGGGCTTCTGCTCTTGATAGGCGTTGGCGAGGACGATACCGATGCCGACAGCGAGTGGCTGGCTAAGAAAGTTGTGAACATGCGTATCTTCAACGACGAGGCGGGAATTATGAACAAGAGCGTTCTCGATGCGAGCGGTGCGATCTTAGCGGTTTCCCAATTCACATTATTCGCATCGACCGCGAAAGGTAATCGCCCAAGCTATAGCGCTGCAGCCAAAGGTGACGTTTCCAAACCACGTTTTGAGCAATGTGTCTCGCGGCTGCAAGCAGAGTTGGGCAAACCCGTGCCGACCGGCGTGTTTGGGGCGGACATGAAGGTAGCGTTAGTCAACGACGGGCCGATTACGATTTGGCTAGATAGCAAGGTGCGGCAATGAGTTTTGAGCTAGACCATATCGTGCTCGGAGCGCGTACGCTCGAAGATGGTGTGCGGTACGTTGAGAAGGCGCTAGGCGTAGGCGTGTCGCCCGGAGGGAAGCATGCAAATTTGAGTACGCACAACGCCTTGGTGCCACTTACAAACCGGCGCTATCTGGAGATTATCGCGATTGATCCAGATGCGCCACCACCTACGCGTACGCGCTGGTTTGGCTTGGACGATCCCGTCGTTCAGATGCATTTGGAAAGTGGGCCAAAGCTCGTTGGCTATGTGGTGCGCAGCCCGAGCATTCCCACAGATTTACGCTTCTTTCCGAAGCTCGATCCACAAGCCGCAGCGCGTGGCGATTTCGCGTGGACGTTTGGATTCACTGCCGACGGTAAGCGCCCTGGCATGGGTGCGCTGCCGTATTTCATCGCGTGGAATGCCACCAGCGCCCATCCCTGCGATCGGTTACCTGCGGCGCAAATTGGGCTCAATTTCATCGAAATCTCCCTGCCGTGTGCGCCTTCGGTGCAAATGGCGATGAACCCAATGCAGTTGAACGAAGTTCGTTTCGTCGATGCACCGGAATTTGCGCTACGCGCGTCGCTGCGAGTGGGCGATCAAGAAATTTGGTTGGACAGCTAGATGCTATTCGACGCTTGTCAATTTCCCAATCCGGCGCGTTCAGAATTGGTTGACGTAAGCCTTGACGAACGGGTTGCGTGTGCGTCGCTGGTTGCGGTGGAGCCAGCAGGTTGAGTTTTCCGATCATCGTCGCGGGTGGGGAGCGATTCGCAGCGGGATGCCAATACGGCAAGCAAGCCCGAGCTCGCGTGCATACAAGCATCCTCAATTACGCGGCAACCTTCGCGTGGTGCGGCCTAGATTGGGACGAAACTAAAACCCGCGCTCGTGCTTTCCGGCAAATCGTAGGCGACTTGGATGGAGGTCTCATCGATGAAATGCGCGGCATCGCCGAGGGTGCGGGCGTGAATACGGACGATATTCTTGCGCTCAATGTACGCACGGAGATTTTGCCTGCCGAATTTGGAATGCCGCTGCGCCGCGCTGCGCGCCTCAAGCGGGGGCATGCGCTGGCCCGAAATGCCTCAATTGGACTCGATCATCCGGATGTCGATGCGGCACCGCCCTTGCGTTCACTAGACGATCACTTGAGCGAGTGCACAGCGATCGGCGTTGCTAAATCAGTGAGCGCAGAGCACGTAACATGGCTAGCTCAAAACTGGGATTGGCTCGGCTGGCAGCGCGAAGCACTTGTGGTGTTGAAACACGCAGATTTGTGTACGCTCACCGAAGCGGGCATGCTCGCAAAAATCGGCTTCAATACGCATGGCTTCGCAGTGGGTCTCAATATCTTGCGTTCTACACAGGATGGGTTGGAGAAAATCGGCACACCAGTGCACGTGGTACTCAGGCTATTGCTAGAGCGTTGCGAAAGCATTTCATCGGCTCAAGCCTTGCTGCGCTCTCTTTCATATTCGTCGTCTTCAAACATTATGGTTGCAGACGCTGGGGGGCGTGTAGCGACGTTTGAATTGTCGCCACATGGCGCTGTCATGGTGCAAGACAATGCAGGGATGGTGGTACATACGAATCACTTTTTGAGTGAAGCGTTCTGCGCGATTGAAGGCAATTTGGGCGCTTCGCTCTCGTCTCATCCACGTTTTCACTGTATGTCGCGATTCGCGTCGACTTGGCACTCGGAAGGGCATCGGCCCAGCTTGGACGATCTCAAGCGCGCGCTCTCGGATACATCTCAGGGTGCATCTAGCATCGCGCGCGCGCCGGACATGAGTATGCCCTCGGAGCTGCGGGTTGAATCAGTGGCGGGGGTGGCGATCAATTGCAACGCAAAAACTATGTATATCGCCCCAAACGTGCCCACACCTACTTCGTTTTCTCAAATCGTGACGCTTCCCTAATAGTGTTTACCGCTCATTTTCATGAGGATATTTGTGCATTCCGCGAGCGCTCGCGACACTTTTTGTTGGGTGATCCCGTTTTCAATATGCATCAGCTGCGACTACTTTCCCGCGCTGCAGAACAGGTTGCTACGGGGCAAGAAAGCGACGCGCTCTGGGGAATTGAGGTTGAATATTCCGGAAAAACGTGTTGTGCAGCGACTTACTCCCGTCGGGGTGCGCTCTTCGTTTCTCCGCACCATGAAGAGGCGAAAGCTGCACTCCTTTCCGCAATCCCTGCAGGAATAAATATTTTCGATGTGGTGGCGAAATCCGATGCCGCATGGGCGGTAGCACGCGCGCTGGGCGACTACGAGCTGTTCATTGAAGGCAGTTTGTACGCATTGCAAACCGCTCCAAATCACGCCATGTCAACCGTGCGCTGCATTCAAGCGGATGCGACGCACCTGCAGACCATTATCGATTGGAACGTTGCGTTTATCGGTGAGCTCCAGCTAAAAGAGTCTATATCGGATGTTTCCAAGCACGCGCGCTATCGTATCGAACGCGGGCAGTACTTTTTAGCGTGTGACGGCACGGTCCCAGTCGGAATGGCGGGCGGAACCTATGCGGGCGACGGGGTTGGTTCCATCGGACCGGTTTATGTACTACCTGACTATAGATCACGCGGTCTCAAAATCGGGCAAACGCTGACCGCTTTCACTGCTCAACATTTGCAGGCGCTGGGTGCTTCATGCGTGGTGTTAATGGCGGATCAGAAGAACCCAGTAAGCAACGCTGCGTACCAAAAAATAGGCTTTGTGAATCGGGGTCCCTATCACCATTTGCAGCACGTCGGTCAGCCTAAGCGATAGTGTCCGGATTTACCCCCGAGTTTTTCGGCTAACGCTACCCCTTCAATGCGCATCCCACGATCTACCGCTTTGCACATATCGTAAATAGTGAGTAAGCCGATCGTTGCACCGGTGAGGGCTTCCATTTCAACCCCTGTGCGTCCGAAGGTTTCAGCTTGCACTTCAATCGAAACGGTATTCGAGTTTGAGTCGGACACGAACTCTACGACCACTTTAGTCAGGGGGAGCGGATGGCATAACGGGATCAAATCAGAGGTCTTTTTTGTAGCCTGAATTGCCGCCAGCCGGGCAATACCGAGTACATCGCCTTTTTTCGCGCTCCCCGATAAAATGAGTTGCAGTGTCGTGGGGAGCATATGAATTCGTCCAGTGGCTCGTGCCATTCGGTGCGTTTCTGCTTTCTGGCCAACATCAACCATATGCGCTTGGCCCGCGCCATCAAAGTGAGTAAGTGGGGAAGTCATTGAAATCAGGAGCGCAACTTATTGCGAATTGAGGTATCTTACCAAGTATGCACTCAACAATTAAACGAATAGTGGCAGTGGCCTGCGCCGTAGCAATTGGCGCGCAGCCAATCGTGATCTCTGCGCAAGCTTCGCAATCTCTGCTGCCTGATTTGGGAGACGAATCGAGTTCGGTTCTTTCCCCACGCGAGGAACGCAAGATCGGTGAAACAGCGGTGAACCAGTTACGCGCGCAAGGCGTTATCCTGAACGATCCAGAAGTCAATGCCTACCTGACCGATCTAGTGGAACGCTTGCGTGTGGGTTCTCCGGAGGTCAAGCAAAGATTTGAAGTCTTTGCGGTTAACGACCCTGGCATCAACGCGTTTGCTTTGCCCGGGGGTTATCTCGGCGTCAATCTAGGCATTATCGTGCTGGCTCAAACCGAGTCTGAGCTGGCTGGGGTGCTGGCACACGAAATGGCGCACGTTACCCAATCGCACATCGCTCGCTCCCTCGCCGGGCAACAGCGTGCCTCTTGGGTATCGATGGCGGCGTTAGCATTGGCAATACTTGCGGCACGCAGCAACGGCCAAGTTGCGCAGGCGGCTGTGGCCTCGGCGCAGGCCTACAGCATTCAATCGCAGCTCGACTACACGCGCGAATTTGAGCGTGAGGCGGACCGAATTGGTTTTCAGATGCTAGAAAAAAGCAAGCTCGACCCGCACGCGATGGGCGCGATGTTCGAGCGGCTACAGCGCGCAACGCGGGCCAACGATAGTGCGTTGGTGCCAAATTACTTACGTACCCATCCGGTTACCTACGAGCGGATTGCCGATGCCCAAGCGCGGTCCGCCAATGTCAATTACCGCCAGCCAAAAGAGAGCGACGATTTTCACTATGTTCGCGCGTTGGTTCGCAGCTATATCGGTGAGCGCGCCGATACCCGCACCTATTTCGAAGACCAGCTAAAAGAGCGCAAATTTAACCATGAGAGCGCGACCCGTTACGGTTTGGTGGCTACCCTGCTCCAAAACAAAGATTTCCCTGGTGCAAAGCGCGAACTGGCGCAGCTTGAGGCGATGAATCCCAACCATCCGATGGTCGAAGCTATGGCAGGTTTAGTATTGCAAGAAAGCGGAAATCGGCCTGCTGCCCTGCAGCGCTACGCATCGGCGCTGTTGCGCTATCCATCGCACAAGCAACTCTATGTCGACTACCCCGATGCATTGCTTAAGCAAGGTGACGCAAAAGCTGCGGTAACGTTTATGGAAACGGCGATTGCAAAATTTCCCAACGACCCGACACTTTATGAAATTGCGGCCAAGGCAAACGCCAAGCTTGGTAACAAATTGCAGCAACACCGCTACCTCGGAGAGGCCTACGTGCGCTCAGGAAATCTGCAAGGCGCGGTGGAACAGTTCACTCTTGCCACGCGCGCGGCTGACGGCGATTTTTTCCAAGCCAGCATGGTGCAAGCTCGGTTGGGAGAGGTGCGGGCTGAAATGGCCGAGTTGCTGCGCGAGCGCCGAACGGCTAATCGTTGAAAGCCGCCCACAGCGGGTTGGTTGTAGAAACGCAGCGCCGCCACTATCTCGTGACCGACGAGGTGGGTGGGCTTGTGCGCTGCATCGCAAAGGGGCGTGATCAATCCATTGCGTGCGGTGATCACGTTCGCTTTATAGTTGAGCGTGATGGCGCCGGAGTCATTGAAAGCGTCGATCAACGGTCGAGTTTGTTTTACCGAGCCGATGCGTTTAAGCAGAAAGTTGTCGCCGCGAACGTTACGCAAGTGGTGTGCGTCATTGCGGCGGACCCAATCTATTCTCCCGGACTTTTGGATCGCTGGCTCATGGCGGCAGAGGCCGCGCGCGTGCAGGCGGTGATCGTCGTGAATAAGAATGATCTTGTGAGTGTTTCCCCTGCGGTACTCTCCAATGCTAAAAGCACATACGAGCCCTTGGGTTACGGCGTGGTTGCGACGACGGTTCCCAACGACACCGCAGCGCTGCGGAAAGCGCTAGCGGGCCACAGAAGCGTTTTCATTGGACAATCTGGCATGGGTAAATCGTCGCTTCTCAACGATCTGCTGGGTGCGGAAGTACGCGCGGTGGGGGGGTTAAGCGCGGTGCGCAATGCCGGTACGCACACCACCACCCACAGTAAACTTTTTGCTCTCGACGCGAAGAGCTGGATTATCGATTCGCCGGGCATGCAAGTTTTCGGCCTCGCCCATCTATCGCGCGAAGAAGTGGCCGCAGCCTTACCAGAATTTCGTCCTTTCGCTGGGGCGTGTCGGTTTCGCAATTGCTTGCATAACCGGGAGCCCGATTGCGCCGTGCTCGCTGCACTGGATGCTGGAAAGATTCACCGTTCGCGTTTCCAAACGTATACAGAATTGTCGTTAGCGATGTAATTTTCATGCCGAGCGGGAACGCTGCGTCTAGAATTGCTGGCAGGGCGATATATTTAGGTGAATCATGCAGCGCTTTGAACGACACCACTTTATCAATAATAATTGGCGCGCACCGCTGCGCGATGGATTCGTCGATGTAGTGAACCCCTCCAATGGGGCGGTGTTCGCGCAACTGGCACGGGGCAGCACCGACGATATTGATCTCGCAGTGGCATCCGCTCGGCATGCGTTCGACACCGGCGCATGGGGCAAGCTTCCACCGGTCGAACGTGGGCGATTGTTAATGAAACTCTCCTACGCCATCGTCGATCATTACGACGCGCTCACGCAGCTCGAAATGCAGGATTGCGGTAAACCATTAAAGCAAGCCAAGGCAGACACCACCGCGTGCGCCCGCTACTTTGAGTTCTACGCCGGAGCGTGCGATAAATTTCACGGCGATACGATTCCCTATACCCCAGGCTATAGCGTGATGACGTGGCGCGAGCCGCACGGCGTCACGGGGCACATCATTCCGTGGAATTATCCGATGCAAATTTTCGGGCGTAGCGTGGGCGCCTCGCTTGCGGCGGGCAATGCGTGCGTCGTTAAGCCAGCGGAAGATGCGTGTTTGTCCCTGCTTTATCTTGCCCATTTGGCACGCGAAGTGGGCTTTCCCGAAGGCGCACTCAATATCGTCACTGGGCTCGGGGCAGAGGCCGGAGCCGCGCTGGCCCAGCATGCGGGGATTGACCATATTTCATTTACTGGCTCACCCGCCACTGGGGCTTGGGTGGCCCAAACTGCAGCGGCGCGGCATTGTCCGGTAACGCTGGAGTTGGGCGGCAAGAGCCCGCAGATTGTGTTTGATGATGCGGATTTCGATGCGGCACTCCCTGCGCTAGTCAATGCCATCGTGCAGAATGCAGGGCAAACTTGCAGCGCGGGCTCGCGTGTACTCATTCAAAAAAATGTCTACGAGCGCGTGATGAGCGGGCTCGCTGAACGCTTTAGTGCGCTGCGGGTTGGTGCTGCAAGCGACGATCTTGATTGCGGCCCAATCATCCGTGCAAACCAGCTCGCGCGTATTCAAGGAATGTTGCGAGAAGGTGGTAACGCAGGCGCGCGTACTGTCGCACAAGGCAAGCTCGACACCGGTGCACCGCAAGGCGGTTTTTTTCAACTTCCCACCTTGCTCGATCAAATACCTGCGGCGCAAAAACTGGCATTGGAAGAGATTTTCGGCCCCGTTTTGGTGGCGATACCCTTTGATACGGAAGCTGATGCGATTGCCGTGGCGAACGCGACGGAGTTCGGCCTCGTAGCGGGGGTGTGGACGCGCGATGGCGGGCGTGCCCTGCGCCTAGCCAAAGCGGTGAAAAGCGGGCAAGTGTTCATCAACAATTACGGCGCTGGCGGCGGTGTAGAGCTGCCGTTTGGCGGCGTGAAGTCATCCGGTTATGGGCGCGAAAAAGGCTTTGAGGCGTTATATGGATTTACGCAGCTCAAAACGGTGGTCACGCGCTACGCGTAGTGTAAAAAATTCGGAAATTTAAATCCAAACTTTATCAATACTTTTTAGAAAAAATACATTATGAGATTACAGGGAAAAGTAGCCATCATTACCGGCGGTGCGCAAGGTTTTGGCCTGGGCATTGTGGAGCGATTTGTAGAGGAAGGTTGCGCGGTAATGGTGGCCGATATTCAGGGAGATCGCGCGCTAAGGGTGGCGGAAGCGTTGAAGGTTGCAGGTGCTAGCGTGCGCGCGATGCAAATGGATGTCACGCGCGCGATCGATTGGCGGGCGCTGGTGGAATCCACGTTATCCGCGTTTGGCAAGCTCGATATCGTTGTCAATAACGCGGGTGTCTCTCATAAAAACCAGCCATTGCTCGAAACCAGCGAGGCGGAGTTTGATCGGGTCTACGCCGTGAACGTGAAATCGCTTTTTCACTCTGCACAAGCCTGTGTGCCGGTGTTTCGCAAAGCGGGCGGTGGCTGCTTTATCAATATTGCGTCCACGGCAGGCATCCGCCCCCGTCCAGGGCTTACTTGGTACAACGGCACTAAGGGCGCGATGATTACTACCGGAAAATCGATGGCTGCCGAACTCGCAAAAGACCAAATCCGCGTGAATATGATAAATCCAGTCGCAGGTGAAACCCCGCTTTTGGCCACTTTTATGGGGGAAGATACGCCTGAGCGCCGGGCCGCGTTTACGTCCGTTATTCCGATGGGGCGCTTCTCGCAACCTCGCGATATCGCCAACGCGGCGCTCTACTTAGCCAGTGACGATGCCTCGTTCGTTACCGGGGCATGCCTAGAGGTGGACGGCGGGCGCTGCGTTTAATGCAAGCAACCGTCTGGCGCATTCGGGAAGTCGTTGCTGAGGATACGCCAGCCATTATTGAGCTCTGGCGCGGCGTATTTCCCGAATACTTCGATCCGACCAAACCCCAGCGGGCGCCTCTGGCCTCCATTGAACGCAAGCTCGCTTTCAACGATGGGCTTTTTTGGCTCGCTCAGGGTGCATCCGACTCGGTTATGGGCACTGTTATGGCCGGATACGACGGTCATCGCGGCTGGCTTTATTCATTTGGCGTTAGCAGCCAATGTCGGGGAACGCCGCTTCCTCAGCAACTACTTGTTCACGCTGAGGCAGCGCTTATCGCCCGCGGTTGCGTAAAAATCAATCTGCAAGTGACCCAAACGAACGCGCGGGCGGTGGCGTTCTATAAAAAAATGGGCTACGGCGATGATAGGCTTATGAGCTTAGGTAAGCGTGTTCCGGCGCAAACCTGAGCTTAGAACGCGTAATACCTGCGGCGTAAAAAAAAGCACTTTTGAATGTTTATCTCGCTAAAAAGTAGCCTTTTTGCGCCATGGGTACAGGGCGCAACGACTTGAAAAGCCAAACTGTCGCCCCGAGCTAGAAACAACGTAAAATCAAGGGTTTGCTTCAACACACCCGCAATTTCTTTGCACGCGGGTCGCGCAGCGTCCAACAATTAAGGCTTTTGCATGTTTTCTGATGTACTAAAAATGATTTTCGGCAGCCGCAACGATCGACTGCTCAAGCAATACCGCGCCCAAGTCAATAAAATCAACGCGTTGGAGCCTACGATGAAGGCGTTGTCGGACGAAGCGCTCCGGGCGAAGACCTCAGAATACAAAGGCCGCGTCGAAAATGGCGAAGCGCTCGATGCGATTTTGCCCGAGGCCTACGCCACCGTGCGGGAGGCCGGCGTGCGAGTATTGGGCATGCGCCATTTTGATTCGCAAATGATTGGCGGCATTGCCCTGCATAACGGAAAAATTGCTGAGCAGCGTACCGGTGAAGGCAAAACCCTCACTTCAACATTACCTGCGTATCTTAATGCCCTAGCCGGCAAGGGCGTGCACATCGTAACGGTGAACGACTACTTAGCCAGTCGCGACGCGGAGTGGATGGGCCGCTTGCACAAATGGTTGGGCTTGACGGTTGGGTTTATTCTCTCGCAACAGCCCAACGAAGATAAAAAAGCGGCTTACGCAGCAGACATTACCTACGGCACCAATAACGAATACGGCTTCGATTATCTGCGCGACAACATGGAATACGAAGTAGCTGGTCGTCGCCAGCGAGGGCTCGCATTCGCCATCGTAGACGAAGTAGACTCAATTTTGATCGACGAAGCCCGTACCCCGCTCATTATTTCTGGTCAAGCCGACGACAACGTGGAGATGTACTACCGCGTAAACGATTTAATCCCAAAGCTCACTCGGCAGGATAAGGAAGATGCGCCAGGTGATTTTTATGTGGATGAAAAGGGCCACCAAGTTCACTTAAGCGAAGCTGGACACGAGCACTCCGAAAAGTTGTTTGAATCGGCAGGCTTGCTCAAAGCGGGCACCAACCTCTACGACGCGCAAAACATTTCCCTCATGCACCACCTGTACGCAGGTTTGCGTGCCCATGCGCTCTACCACCGCGATCAGCATTACGTGGTGCAGGAAGGCGAAGTGGTCATCGTTGATGAATTCACCGGACGCTTAATGGCGGGGCGGCGTTGGTCCGACGGGTTGCACCAGGCGGTAGAAGCCAAAGAAGGTCAGCCCATTCAGCGCGAAAATCAAACTCTGGCCTCCATTACTTTTCAAAACTTTTTCCGTTTGTATGGCAAGCTCGCAGGCATGACTGGTACGGCCGATACCGAAGCTTACGAGTTCCAGCAGATCTACAGCCTAGAAACAGTCATCATTCCTACGCATCGCCCGATGGTGCGTAACGACCAAAACGATTATTTCTATCGCACTGCGAACGAAAAATACAATGCGGTGATTCGCGATATCAGAGATTGCCACGAGCGAGGACAGCCAATTTTGGTGGGTACCACGTCCATCGAAAATAGCGAACTCATCGCACAAATGTTGGAAAAGGAAAACCTTCCGCATCAGGTATTAAACGCGAAGCAACACGCCCGCGAAGCGATGATCGTGGCGAACGCGGGCCGTCCGAACATGATTACCATCGCCACCAATATGGCCGGTCGTGGAACGGATATTGTGTTGGGCGGTGCCCTCGAGCCTGAGTTACGCGCTGTGCGGGATGATGATTCGCTAACCTCTGGCCAAAAAGATGCCAAGCTGGTGGAGATGCAGGAAAAGTGGAATGCGGTGCACGAGCAAGTAAAAGGTTCAGGCGGTTTGCGCATCGTTGCAACCGAGCGGCATGAGTCACGCCGTATCGACAATCAATTGCGGGGTCGTTCCGGACGGCAAGGGGATCCAGGCTCTTCCCGCTTCTATTTGTCGGCAGAAGATCCGCTCATTCGTATTTTCGGTGGCGATCGCATGGCCAAGATCATGGCTACACTGCGCATTCCAGAAAATGAACCCATTGATGCCAAGATGATGACCCGGCAAATCGAAAAAGCCCAGCTCAAGGTCGAGCAGCGCAATTTCGATATGCGTAAGCAGCTTCTCGAATACGATGATGTGGCCAACGACCAGCGCAAAGCGATTTACGAGCAGCGCAATGAAATTCTTGATAGCAAGGATGTGAAGGAGACCATCTCCAACATGATTTCTAGCCTGATGGAAGAAACCGTAAACCGTCACGTACCGCCAGAGTCGGTTGAAGAGCAGTGGGATGTGACCGCATTAACGAAGATTTTGCACGATGACTACCAGTTGAATGTGGACATTGCTGGGCTGCTGAAGTCAAAACCGGATTCCACCGACGAAGACATTCGTACGCTCGTCGCCGAGTCGGCGATCAAACAGTACGAAGCGAAGCGTGAGCTGGCAGGGGACGAGGTTATTTCCAATTTTGAGCGTGCGTACTTGTTGCAAAGCATTGATACCCATTGGCGCGAGCATTTGTCTGCGCTCGACCACTTGCGTCAGGGTATTCACTTGCGCGGATATGCGCAAAAAAATCCAAAGCAGGAGTACAAGCGCGAAGCCTTCGAGATGTTCTCTTCAATGCTTGATCGCGTGAAGGCAGATGTCGTTCGTGTAGTGCAAACAGTGCAAGTGCGCACTCAAGCCGATGTCGAGCAAGTGGAAGAAAAAGCACCCACCAACGTGCAGTATCACCACAGCGATTTCGAACAAGCGTTAGCGGATGCCAATGCCGCCAGCGCCGCCCAAGGAAAAGATAGCGAAGGCAAACCATTCGCGCGTGCCGCACCAAAGCTTGGGCGCAACGATCCGTGCTATTGCGGCAGCGGCAAGAAGTACAAAAACTGCCACGGCAGTTTGACCGCGTAATTTTGCACCGAAGGCGCGCGCGGTGACGCGACTTCACATAACCGATATGGCGCTCGCTGTCGGGGCTGAAATTATGTTACCCGACGCAGCACGTGCGCATGTACGAGCGCGCAGGCTGCGCGAGGGCGATACCGTGGTGTTGTTTGACGGCTCGGGGCAAGAGTATGGAGCCGCGCTTGTTACCATTGACCGGCGCGATGTATGCGTTCGCATCGAGTCCTGCGCATACGGACTTGGGTTCGCCGCGCCCGAGCTCACGCTCGGATTGTCGGTCATCGCCGCAGACCGGATGGACTGGGCGATTCAAAAGGTGTGCGAATTGGGTGTTGCCCGCATTGTCCCAATCTTGGCGGAGCGCTCGCAAGCGCCTGGCAACGCGGCTAATAAGCTACCTCACTGGCAGGCTGTAGCGGCTGCAGCGGCTGAGCAATGCGGTCGAGCGCGCGTGGCTACGATTAGTTCCCCTATGCGGGTACAAGAAGCACTCAATTTGGGGAGATATTTGCCAGAAGACACCCACATTGCGCCGCAGGTATGGATGTGTGAACGGGCCGAGCCCGACCCATCCGTGGCTGATAGCGCGCGCGAAAACATCGTTTTCATTGGCCCCGAAGGCGGGTGGGCGCAAAGCGAGCTGGCAATGTTTGAATCAGAAAAAGCCCGCACCTTGGTGCTTTCCCGCGCTACACTGCGCACTGAAACTGCTGCGGTCGCTGCAGCCTTATTGCTCTTATCTGTACGATGATTGAATTGGTCTCTCTGTCAACCGTGGCGCTCTCCGATGTAGGACGGGTGCGTGAACACAATGAAGACGCTGTGTTTGCCGATGCCGATCAAGGCCTAGCTATCTTAGCCGATGGCATGGGTGGCTATATGGCCGGAGAAGTTGCCAGCCAGATTGCGATTGAAGCCCTCCGGGAACACGTTGGCAAAGGCGCGGATGCAACCACGCTTGCCAAGGTAGATCCGTTAACGGGGCTTACCACCGCTGCGCAACGGATTCGCAACGCGGTGATTGAGGCGAACCAACGCATCTATGCGGAAGCGGCCAAAAAACGGGATCAAGACGGCATGGGCACTACGCTTGTGGCGGTGTTGATTTACGCGGAAACCGCGTGTGTCGCCCATGTTGGCGATAGCCGCGTATATCGATTGCGCAAAGGGGTGCTCACACAGATGACCCGTGATCATTCTTTGGTGCAAGAGCAGATTGACGCGGGCAAGCTTACCGCCGAAGAGG
>JANMDS010000244.1:0-4377 GCA_031376405.1 Betaproteobacteria bacterium | reverse complement strand
CTGTCCTGACCCGAGCCTGAAAGGTGGCTGCTTCAATGGCAAAAACGATAGACCATTCACCGCCGTTTGATGTGCAGTTTTCTCCACAGTCTCGGTAGTTGACCGCCTGCGCAAAGGCATCCCGCAAGCCGGAAATGTCAGCGTCGCGCTTAGTGGATATTTTCTCTGCTATTTTTCCGTAAGGAGTTTTCGGGCAACTGATGCGAGCATCGTAGACCCTCAAATACTTTTGTAAAGTTTTCAGCGAAATTCGATTGGCAGTCGCATCCGGGTATTGTTTCCTAGCCATCGTGAGTTCATGCCGTACAGCATTAAGGATTTTTCGATCCCCATCATCTAGCGAAATTTGCAAAAACAAATATCCATATGCGTGAAGCGGTGTAGGGGTTTCGAACACTGCCTCGAATGACTCATCATCTGCAATTGCCTCTCGTTTCCGCGCCGCTTCCTTAATCTGATTCTCAGCAAGTTTTTTTACAAAATGGGCTTTCGGCACCCCCACGGAACGACGGCGCATGAACACAACCGGGTAGAAGCCTAGTAAGTTAGCCGCGTACGAGTAATCAGGGTTTGCAGGGACACCGATCGGCCAATCCCGAAATTCCGAATCGGTCAGGGAAGTCACGTCGCTGGGGTCGCCTACCGGAGAAATATCTTCGACCAGTCCGTCAAAAAGGTCAGCGAGCAAATGGCGTTCAATATTCGAACCTGCGCCGTAAAAACGAGTTTCAATATGTTTGTGCTCAGCGGGCGGCATGATCGCAAGCGCCAATAGCGTGGCTGCGTTTCTAGATTTAGACGCGTATTTCGCAAGTGCTTCACATCGTTTTTTGTAACTAGCTCGGTACACGGGGTTACGGCGCATGAACTCCCATGCAAGTTGATGTAAGTTTGACGTAACCGGCTCGGGATAGTTGCTTGGGTCGCACCAGTCCGGCGGAGAAAACTGCACATCAAACGGCGGTGAATGGTCTATCGTTTTTGCCATTGAAGCAGCCACCTTTCAGGCTCGGGTCAGGACAGTCGTCCGCGAGGTGGTGTGGTTGCGTCTAGTCATAGCGTTACCCATTCGCACCACGAAAGCTGCGCCGCAGGTATTAGCAGTAATTCGAAAATTTCGAGTACGTACTGATACCCCACTCACGCCGCAACCCTCCATTTTCGGGCGCGTGAAAGCGTCATCTTTTCGCGGGCGTTTGCATGATCGTTGCGCCGCAGGTTTTCAAGCATTTTGGCTACGGCTACGCTGCCCTCTACATGCTCCACATAAAGCGCACGCAAAAGCCTATCCGCAGGGGCGGGAATGCGGCCTTGTCGCTCCCACAGGCTTACGGTTTGTTCCTCACACCCCATTGCATTGGCGAGCGCGGTTTGCGAAAGCCCTAGCTCCTTTCGAATGAACCGCACATCTGCGCCGGATAGGTGGGCACGCACGGCCACCAGTGATAGTCCGATGGTGCGGTGTAAGCCCGCTACATCGGCAATGGCAATTCCCGCGCCCCAATCGGTTGCGTGCTCGGTGTAGCCATTGGAGAGGTACACGTTTGGTAATCCGCATTCTTGGTAGTGGTACATGGCGCGTGGGGCTATTGGAGTGGCAAACGACGGAGTGGAACAAAATTCGGTTCGATTTCGTAGCCCGCGCGGGCGAGCATATTCACCAGTTCATCAATGGTGAATTCCTGAATCTTGCCTTTGAGCAATAGCGTAATCTGTGGCTGGGTAACGCTGAAACGCTTTGCCGCTTGCGCCTTGGTAAGGGCGCTATCTTGCATGACTTTTTTAAGCCGTATCATGAGATTGGAGCGCAGCAATAGGTTTGCCGCGTCATCGGGCGGAAACTCTAAATCGGCGAACACGTTTCCGCAGCTTTCGGTTATCTCGATTTTTTCTTTTGTGGTTTTTGCGTGCATGGCACTGGTTGTTTTGGTTGCGTTCATGATCGAATTCAGTCCGCTACCTGCTGCGCAGTTTTAGGCATTCGCGGGCACATGCGCCCGCCCGATTTTTGGCATGGATTTGCGGGTGTGCCACAAGTCGTAAGCGGCCTGCATCGCAAGCCACAATTCCGCACGGCCACCGCGATCAACACCCAGCCACGCTTCAATGCGCAACGCCATTGCGGGGGAGATTGCCGCGTGCCCGTTTAACACGCGAGATAACGCGGCGCGGGTAACGCCTAGCTGCATTGCTGCATCGGTAATCGAGACGGCCAATGCGGGCAATACGTCTACGCGCAAGGTATGGCCGGGGTGCGGTGGATTGTGCATTTCTCAGGGCTACGGTTACGCGCCCGCCAGCGTCAGCGGCTTAATCTTGCGGTACTGCACTTTGTTCACTTGCCCCAGTTGCCACAGGTCGTAGGCGCTTTGCATCCGTAGCCATGTTTCCGCACTGCCACCTAGCGCCGCCGCAAGCCTATGGGCTAAGTCAGCACTGATTGCCGCGTGCCCATTCAACACGCGGGAGAGGGCTACGCGGCTCATGCCGATGTGTGCCGCGAAGCCCGCGATGGTGTACGCACCTTCGGAGAACACGCCGTCTTTCAATACTTCTCCGGGGTGTGGTGGGTTAAACATTTCGCTCATGGTAGCTGCCTCATTCGGTATTTCAATGGTAATCCTGATAGTTCACAATTCGCGCATCGCCGTTTTCATCCATCTTAAAGGTCAGTCGCCAGTTACCGTTTACCCAAACAGACCAATGCCCTTTCAAATCCCCAGCCAATGCGTGCAATCTCCACGCAGGTAAGTCCATCGCCTTTGCCGTGGTTGCAGCATTTAGCGTAGCCAATAGCAATCGAAGTTTTGTTGCGTGGTTCGCTTGAATGCCTGCCTTGCTGCCAGTAAGGAAAAAGTTTTCTAGCCCTTTGTGCGCAAACTGCTTAATCATGAACGTATCGTAACACGATACGGATGACAATGGAAGCGTGTGGGCTTCGTTGGACAGTATTTTTTCACTCAAAACCCACCGAAGGCAACCCAAACCCGCGAATCATGGCGGTGAATTCTTCTATGTTGGTTAAATCATCGATGCTGGGGTGTGGGAGCGTGGCCGCGCCATGTAGGTAAAGGCCGAATGCGCCCGCCATGCTTGCTAGTAATTGGTGGTAGCGGGCAAGGATATACGCTTGCCCTGTTTCATCTGAAAACTGCGCCGCAGGTTTTGCCCGTTTTTGCGCGGGCGGGCGCGGCACTGTCAAAACTTTCGCGCGATTTTTGAGAGGCTTTGCACCAGAAATCGGGGCAGTTTCAATATGCTCGCCTTCGATCACTGCCAGCATGGGGCTTGCAACGTGGGGAGGGGTAGCGGGAAGCGTTGTACGACGCGCCTTGCGCTCAGCCTTGCTCAATACCTGCGGCGCAGTGTTGCGGGCTTTACCGCTCGATTTACGGGCGGGCGCGGGCGTGGCCGATGCTGCAACATCCAATGCCCTGCGGCGCGGCTTCGGGGCAAGGCCGGAAGGGGCAAGGGCTGGGGAGGAAGTAATAGAAGATTGATTGATTTTCAGTCTTTCACTTCTACTAGAGCTATTTGTCCTCACTTTGTCCTCAGTTTGTCCTCAGTGTAGTACTCACTTTTGCTGCACCGCAAAAACTCAATAACCATGCGGGTTTCAGGCCGATTTAGGTGGTTTGTCCTCAGTGTCCTCACTTCGTTTTGTCTTCCGGCGAAATTTGTGGGTTTGCCACGGCATTCATGAAACGTTGAAACCCAGCATCGTGCTCGCTCGGTTCGATAATTTCACCTTCTACTACGAGCTCCACCAAGAGCTGCGCAATCGCAATAAAGCGAATTCGCGATACGTTGTCGTAGCGGTAGGGCGTGGCTGGATTGTCTGTTGCATTCACGGCGTGGGCGAGTATCCCCATTGCCAACATCGCTTGCGTGCGGGCGTAGGCGCGGTGGTCGCGGTTCCTCGGTATGTGGGCGATGGCGGGCGCGGGGGTGGGCTTTTTTTTCATGACCGGCTACCCTGCTTTCTTTTTGAGTTGAACCACATTGCCCGCTGGCACGCCTTCTAAGATTTCAGTAAGATATGCGCCCAAATCTTCGAACGCTATGACCTGCTCCTTTTCGCGTCGCGTTTGCAGGTAGGTGCGGCTCATTGGGTCAGATTGAACATGGTTCAAACATTCGTTCACCACATCGCCGGAATGCCCGCGCGTGGCCATGAGCGTACCGGCAGTGCGCCGCAGGTCGTGCGCCGTCCAGCGCCCGCCAGGTAGTTCAAGCGCGTCGGTTGCGAGTGCCCTTCCTTCGATTGCGGGCTTGCCGTAGCGCTGCCTATCTGCGAGCTGCTTTCCGAACGATTTTTTG
This sequence comes from Betaproteobacteria bacterium, assembly GCA_031376405.1. Classification (GTDB taxonomy): domain Bacteria; phylum Pseudomonadota; class Gammaproteobacteria; order Burkholderiales; family Casimicrobiaceae; genus JANMDS01. The sequence goes on along the minus strand of JANMDS010000244.1, from coordinate 57 downwards.
CACACAGGTTTTTGCCCCGAGGTGTCGGGAAAAAGCCATGCATCGTGTTCACTCAAA
>JANMDS010000242.1:0-3203 GCA_031376405.1 Betaproteobacteria bacterium | reverse complement strand
ATGCCAAGCTGCATCCACAATACTTGCGGTCTGAGCTTCATGAGGGAAAGCGCGTCTGCCACGTTGGGCATATCTTCTGCGCGACGAAAACAATTCACCATATCTACGCCAAAAGGAATACTTGCCAGGGTGGGGTACGCGCGCTCGCCAAGCGCTTCCGCGATCGTCGGATTTACGGGCACGATGTGCATGCCGGCATCTTGCATCACTTGGGCAACTTCGTAGCTGGGCCGGTCAATATTTGCTGAGAGGCCTACTACCGCTATTGTCCGACATTGCGCGAGAATTTTCGCAATCTCGGCATCGTTTTCAACAATCACTGCACGCGGCGGAAAGAAGAAATCGCACGGTCCATCGGATATTGCAGGCGACCGTAGCTGCCAGAACCAAGCGTCAGGCATGTGCCGCGTGACCGGCTGTCAGTACAGAATTCCCAACGGCCCTGGCGGATGAAAATGGAGCCGGCGCGATCATTCATTGACGTGTTACGTAGGTTTTCCAGATCGCCATTGGCGCGGAAGGTTTCTCCGCGGAAATCTTCGTCTGCAAAAAGAATAACCGAGTGTGGCGTTTCAGGCGAGCCAGCAGGGTACGTCCCGTCTTGCGAACTGGGCATGACACCGACGTTGGGCGCTTGAATCATGCGCGTACTTGAAATGGAGCGATCAAGCATTGAGTTCCAAAGGGCAGGGTAGTCGCCCGGTGCCAGCTGGCGGCATGCGCCACGGAAATCCGAGTCCGTACAGACTTCCCACACGCCCGATTCAACCCGAATCGATTGCGTGCGGTCGTTAAACCCATAGCCACTGAAATTGGGCAGGTTGCCCACTACGGATAGCGGCTGACCGGTCAGTCCCGGTCCAGGGAAAAAATGAATGCGACCTGATGCACCCACCGCTTGCGGAGACACAGGCGTTGCGATCGCAACGCCTTGTTGGTTCGCACCCAGCAAACTACCAATAACTGCACCTGCGATTGCGCTAACAGGGTCTATGGTGCGCTGCGGTGGCGGTGGAGCGATCGGAGGCGTTATGCCTGGGCCAGCAATCAAGCGTGCGCTGCGTGCGCCCATCATCTGTCCGTCAAGCACGCGATATTGACCTGGTTGGAAGACTTGGCAACGGCCCCTAAAGCCGATATCGGTACAAACTTCCCAAGTGCCCCCATGCACGATTACCGAGCGCACGCCCCAGCGAAGATCTGAATCGCGATAATGGTTCATCCCAGCTCCGCGAAAGTCAATTTCGGGGTACAGCTCAATGCGCGGGGGTACAGCACGTGCTCCGTCTGCTTGTGCGCCGTAGCGATAGCGCACCTCACGGGCGGACAAAATTCTCATGCCTGCGCCGTTATTGATGTTCCTTTGCAGACCCTGGCCCATCACGACGCACTGGCCACGGAATTCACGATCGGTGCAAAACTCCCAGTTGCCAGACCGAATTTCAATGTCGTACACCGTTGTCGCGATTCCGTAGGCACCAAGATCCGCTACATCGCTTCGAATTCCGATCGAAGTGCCAGCGGTATCCCGAGGCTCAAAAAACATCACTTCACCTGAGAAGACCTGGCCACCGAGGCCAAGGGCGAGCGCAGTTGTTATCGCTCTAATTGTTGCTTTCATTGCTGTCTCCAAACAGAAATTACATAAGGTGAGTGGGAAGTATTCACGTTTCGCAGCAATTGAAGCATAAATTCCGATAAGCGTTTGGTTTAGATGTACGGAAGCCAGCGCGGGCTTGGATTCGATTACCGCTGTCAGGTTAAAAAACTCACGAGCGAGTGCGTCCGCAACGTAATCTATAGAAATCGCAGATAGTAAAACGGCAATTTCCCCTATGAAGAACCAGTTTCATATGATACAAACGCGGTGTTTATCTATGTGTTTGATTAAGAGTTTGTTTCTACCTATCAAGTTTTCGATTGTGGAAATTTCAAATCGTTAGTGTGAAGTTCATATATTTTTGACTCAAGGAGACACCATGGCCACAAAAGCTGCTGCAAAGAAACCCGCCGCAAAAAAAGCGCCCGCGAAAAAAGTTGCTGCTAAAAAAGCGCCAGCGAAAAAAGTAGTTGCTGCGAAAGCACCGGCGAAAAAAGTTGCAGCGAAGAAAGCCGCACCCGCTGCGAAAAAACCTGCAGTGAAAAAAGTTGCAGCAAAGAAAGCCGCAGCACCGAAAGCTAAGCGCGCACCAAACCCCGCATTTATGAAGGCGATGACCCCGTCGGCTTTGCTCGCCGCTGTGATTGGCGCAGCCCCTGCGCCACGTACGGAAGTGACCAAGAAAATCTGGGACTACATCAAGGGTCATAAGCTGCAAGACGCGGTTAACCGTCGCATGATTAACGCTGACGATAAATTAAAGGCTGTTTTTGGCAAAGCCCAGGTTTCGATGTTCGAAATGGCGGGCATCGTTAACAAACACTTGAAGTAAACCGCGCACGCTCGCGAAGCAGAGTTAGTGCCTGAGCCCGCGTTCGCGCGGGCTTTTTTTATTTATACGTTTTGGGACTCTACGCACGATGCCTCGCAAACTCGTAATTGGTAACTGGAAAATGAATGGAACTGTCGCTACGAACGCGGCATTGAGTACTTCGATTGCTGAAGGGGTTTCTTCGTTGCGCGGAGTCGAAGTGGCAGTTTGCCCGCCCCTTCCCTATCTATCTCATGTGCAGGTAACGCTACACGCTAGCGCAGTAAAGTGGGGCGCGCAAGATGTATCTGCGGCTGTTGACGGCCCATATACCGGCCAGACCAGCGCGAGCATGCTCAGGGAATTTGGTTGCAGTTACGTACTCGTTGGTCACTCGGAACGTCGACACGGACTGAACGAGGACAATGTACTTGTGGCAGCGAAAGCGATGCGGGCGTTGGAAGCTGGGATGGCTCCTGTAGTGTGTGTCGGTGAAACCCTGGCTGAACGGGATGCCGGACAGGCCGAGGCCGTTGTACTCGCGCAGCTTGAGGCCGTTATTTCAAAACTCGGCTCTGCACTGAATGGCATCGTTGTCGCCTACGAGCCAGTTTGGGCGATTGGCACGGGCATAACCGCCTCTGCGGAAGATGCGCAGGAGATTCACGCAATGTTGCGCAGACGGCTAGTTTTGTCCGATGCCGCAGTGGTTCCTCTGCTATACGGCGGAAGCGTGAAGCCTGAAAACGCTTCCAGCTTGTTTCGCATGCCGGATATCGACGGTGGGCTGAT
>JANMDS010000230.1:0-1539 GCA_031376405.1 Betaproteobacteria bacterium | reverse complement strand
CGAACGAGCAGCTCCAGCTGCACTTCCCCAAACGCGCCACGGGCGCGTTTATCGCCTAAAAGCTCTTGCAGGCTCACTACGTTCATGGTGAGCCCGTCGATTTTCTTCTGGGCTTCATCAATCGTAGCCAACCGGGTCATTACATTCACAAACGTTTCATTGGTGCGCTTGAAGCCTTCGTCGAGCCGCTCATTGACCTTACCGGAAATCTCCACTAAGCGTTCGTTAACGGTAGTGGTCATGGTTTGCGCCTGCGTGCCCAATTGCTGCGAAATGGTTTGCAACGTGCCTTGCAGCATGGTCTGGTTCGCCCGCGCTTGCTCAGCCATTTTGCCAAGCATTTGCTCGAGCACATCGCTCTTCATTTGGTCTTGCCGCTGAATGAGGATGTGTTGCAGGTCGGCCAATCGGTCGAGCGTGTCGGTGGTTTGTTTAGACAAATGGTGCACCACATCGACCTGCAATTTCATTAGCTGGTCTTTGGATGCACCCACCTCGCGACTCATCCGCTCGCCGTGTTGGTGCATATCCTGCGTAATCGCCCGCTGCCGTGATTCTGCATCGGCGGTGACGGCTTGCCCCACGTTTTGAGAGGCCGTGCTCACGTGATCGACCACGTGCGAGCGGCTGCGCAACACGAGCATAAGCGTTATCAAAATGAGCGCTGCAAGGGCGAAAAAGCCAACGGCCAAGTAAAGAGAAAGGTTTTCCATTTACCGCAGTTATACCAACGCTTCGAACTCGGTTTGCGCGAGCAATAAAAACGAGGCCAACCAATGGGTGGCGACGAAATCACCTTCTACCGCTTGCGCCGCCGAGTGGGCGATGCCCGCTTCTGCCATGTTGCGTAAAAACGCGCTGGCTTCGCAGCCGAGCGGCAAGGCATTGATGAGCCCGCGTGCACACCACGCTTTGGATAGATTGAGGCCATCCCCATGAACGAGTTGGGCATCTCGGCGATCCGATGGCGTTATGGTTTGCGCAAGCGGGGTTTCGGCAAGTGGTACTGGCAAAAAAGTATCGAACCAGGCTTGAAAGGCGTGTACCCCCAAAACCTGGGACATCAGAAGCGCTTCGGTGAGCGTGGGCGAGAGAAAATCGGTGCCGGAGGGTTCCCAAAAAACACCGTGCGCCACGTCGTCGCCAAACCAATGTTTGGCCCGCGCTTCAATGGCGTCGACCAACGACCAGCGGGGCACGGCCCGCGCCCACTTGAGCGCAAGTACGCACGCAAAAGCGGTGTTGGCGTGCACGCCATGGCGAATCGGATGGGATAACGTTTGCAAATGGGCTTCGAGCGCGGTGGCGAGGGTTTCAACGAGCGGCGCGAGCGCGGCCCGCCAAACTGGAGCGCGCGGGTGGGCGCAGTGCATGAGCTCCAAATCGAGCTTGAGTAGCCAGGCCCAACCATACGGGCGCTCATAGGATGTGCGCGCGGGGTGCTGGAAATAGGCCACCTCGATGGCAAGCTTCTCGGGCGTAATGTTTGCGTTCAATACCTGCGGCGCAATCTGGGCAATTTCAGGATTTATCTCCCCA
>JANMDS010000229.1:0-1719 GCA_031376405.1 Betaproteobacteria bacterium | reverse complement strand
ACCGGCGATGCCGCTGGCGCACCCCATGCGCTCGAGGCGTTGCAACGATTGATGGATTGGTCGTGGCATATTTCTTGTGGTACGGGCTTCGAGTTCACACCCCCACCCCTCGTGCTTGCGGAGCAACAAGCGCCCAATAGTTCTTCGCAGGACGATGAGATTTCCTCTACTGCGCAATCCGCAGTAGCCAACTCGGCTGCCAGCCAAACGGTGCGTGTGGACAGTGAACGTCTGGGGCGTGTGCTCCGCCGCGCCGGTCAATCACTCTACGCAGCGCAGAGGATGACACAACTCATAGAAAACGCACATAGCCAATTGCGCGCGGCTGCGGTAAGGCAACGCAACCTCGAATCGCGATTGCGCGAACTGCAAACCTACGTTGATAGCCAGGTGGTAAACCTGCGCGCGGCGAAAGATGCGGGCGACGATTTTGATCCGCTAGAGATGGATCGATATGACACTATGTATAGCTTATCGCGCTTCATTTCTGAAGACGTGCAGGATCAATTTACCCACACCGTTGAAGCGCTTAACCAACTCGATCGATCCCGGGACATCGTGCGCGATGAGCAGGCACAGCTTACCTTGCAACACCGAGATCTAGTTGATGCGCGAATGGTAGCGGTGAAATCGCTCATTCCGCGCCTGCGTCGTAACGTTTTGCAAACTGCTGCGACCCTTGGAAAAGCAGTCGAGTTGCATGTATCGGGTGAGCGCACTACGGCTGACGCCGATGTGCTCACACGGCTAACCGAGCCGCTACTTCACCTGGTGCGCAATGCGGTGGACCACGGTATCGAAAGTGCTGAAACGCGCGTTATTCACGGGAAGAGCGCACATGGAAATGTGAATGTTTCGTTCCGCCAGTTGGGGCAAGAAATTGAAGTGACCGTGCAAGATGACGGACGCGGCCTCGACGCTTACGCAATTCACCAAAAGGCCATTGAGTTTGGCTTGGTGGACGATGCGACGCCTCTGAGTCCACAAGAAATCTACCGGCTCATATTACTGCCAGGCTTTAGTACTAAAACTGACGTGACAGAAATTTCTGGGCGTGGCGTCGGGATGGACGTAGTCAATGATCGTGTCGTTGGAATGAAAGGGCGATTGCAGATCGCCACTGTGACCGGAAAAGGTTCCACTTTTACGATTACCGTTCCAGTTTCGACCAGCTCGGCCAAAATATTACTTGTTGACGTGGCAGGGATACGTGTCGGTATTCCCATTGAACAAGTTGTGCTCGCAGTGCCACCTGACCAAGTCTTGATTCAGGCTGAGCGAATGGTATTCGACGGCGCACACTACCCTGTGGCGAGTTTAGGCTCGTGGTTAGGTCTGGTGCAGATTAACCAGAGCAAGGTCACCAACCCGTGCGCAATTATTGTGCGTACCGGCGAGATCCAAAGTGCCTTATTGGTGGACCGCGTTTTGGACGTGCGTGAAAGCGTGTTGCAGGATGCCGGGCCGCTCCTACGTCGATTGGGTGGCGTTGTGGCCGCTACGTTACTTGAAAACGGCGAACCGATGTTCGTTTTGGACATGAATAGTCTTGCGCTGGCCGAGCAACGTGCGCCGTATGCAAGTAGTTCTGGGACGATGCAGGCGCGAACGCGAATTGAGCGCACCCGCATAATGGTCGTGGACGACGCGCTTTCGGTGCGTCGCGCGATGCGCCAATTACTCGAAGATGCTGGCTATGAAGTCGTTGCCTGCGCCGAT
>JANMDS010000158.1:0-7755 GCA_031376405.1 Betaproteobacteria bacterium | reverse complement strand
GACTTGTTGTGTAATTTACGCCGAGTTTTTTGTATTTAGCTTCACCGTCTACGCCATCGCTCTGAGAAAAAAGTGCAACAGCGTTTCGTGATGCAACTCCGGGGACAAGTGAAAAATCACTGCCGTTTATGACGGTCAGATCGAGAGCGACAACTTTTGCGGACGACGAGGCGCTTTTGCCGAAGGTAAGAAAGTCTCCCAAGCCGACTCCGAGATCCTTACTCATCTTAGATAAGCTATCTTCAAACTGAGTAACTGATCCTCGAATTCCAAATTGCGGAGGGGCGGAGAAAACATCCTTTCGATCAGCTTGCGCCATGAAACCTACGATGTTCTTGGTATCTCCACCATACGCGATAAATTTAATCGCTCTGCTTCGCCTTGTCATGTCGGACATGGTTGTGAGCAACATATCTTTGGTGCCAGTGTTAACTTTTTTGGTCGCATCGTCGAGATCCTCTACGATAATCGATATATCCCTTACGCCGAACGATGAGAGCGTTGCGTCCATGCAACGCACAGCGTCTGAAAAATTAGTAATTGATCGATATGGAGCGGTTTGAGGGCCTTTGGTGAGTTCCGCAGTGGACTTTTCAACATCTTTACGCATTGAATCTGAAGTCACACAGCCGCTTAGCGCGAGCAGAGTAAGTGTTTGTGCGAGCTTAAAAGTCCTCGGATACTTGAAAATACTCATGGTAGTTTGCGTCCCAGATAGTTGTTGACTAGCTTCGATAGTTTTTCGATAGCGATAATCATTTTGCGTTTCCAATTTTGATCGTGCCTTCGCCTTTTTGAACGATCTGTCCCGTCGCTACCGAAGCCACTCCACCGCCCGCAGAATTCCCAATCTCAAGTGTTTGCTTGTTACTGCCGACCCACGTTGAATCGACCTGCGTGATCCCCGACACGCTCACGTTCGAAGTGCCACCGTTTGAGTTTCCCACCAATATTTTTTGTTTATTGCTTGACGTGTAGTGGGTGTCGCCCTTCTGCGTAATTTGACCGATGCTCACTGTGCTTTTTCCACCTCCGCTAGCATTCCCGGCCTCGATTACCTGGCTGTTACCACCAAACGCTGCCGAACTACCGGTTTGCGTAACGGCTCCGACGGACACATTCGATTTTCCACCTGAACTCGCGTTACCAATGGCGATCTTTTGCGTGGAACCACCCGCGCCCCAAGAATTTACCCGTTGCGTGATCGATCCCGTCAATACATTGCTCGACCCGCCGCCTGAAGCGTTCCCAACATCTATGTTTTGTTTGATTTCGGCACCCAGGCCGGCGCTCGCACTCTGCGAGACGTTTCCCGTTTTGACTGAAGAAACCGCGCCCCCGCTTGCATTGCCGATTTTCATCTTTTGATCAGTCGAAGCGATTACCGCTGCTCCACCCGATTGAGATAGATTTCCGGTCGAGACCGAGGCCTTGCTGGCTGCGCCTGAGGCATTCCCAACGCTGATCGCTTGGCTATTCGATGCGCCAACAACGGCACCGCCTTTTTGCGTTACATTTCCCGTCGTTACGGCAGATGTGCCGCCCCCATTTGCGTTCGCGATGTCAATCGCTTGTTTTGATGTTGCGCCGACAGCACCGCCTCCGGTTTGAGATATGTTCCCAACGCTTAGCGTACTTTTGCTTGCTTGACCGGATGCGTTGCCTAGGTTTAGCGCCTGCGTTGAACCGCCAACGAGAGCGCTCCCGCTAAGCTGTGAAATATTTCCGCCTTGTACCGAGGATTGCCCGCCCCCGCTTGCATTGCCTATGGAAATTTTTTGTGTGTTCATCGCGAGCGCAGCACTACCTCCATCTTGCGTTACGCCCTTTAACGCTACTTGCGATTTACTGCCTTGTCCGGTTGCGTTGGCGATTTTCAGCGATTGATCGTTGTTAGCGCCCAGAGCTGCGCCCCCAGCCTGACGAATATCCTTCGTCTGCAAGGCTGACTGCCCTCCTTGTGAGGCGTTACCCAATTCGAGCACCTGTTTGTTGTTCGCTGCGCCAACTGCGCCACCATACTGACCAATGCTTCCAGTTTTTACGTTTGCTTCAGAACCTTGGCCGCTTGCATTTCCAACGAGTACCTTTTGCTGATTCATCGCGCCGCCGATGGCGCCGCCAATCTGGGTGATGGCGGAAGTATTTACGTTTGCTTTGCCCCCACCAGCGGAATTTCCTGCTTCCAACTTTTGGTGGTTATAGGCGATGCCACCGGACAACGGATTGACTTGTGTCACGGACCCCGTTTTGACGTTTGATTCGCTCCCTGCGCCTGCGGCGTTGCCAAGGCGAACCGCTTGCTCATTGATACCGCCCGCACCACTATTACCTATTTGGGTCAGCGTTCCACTACTCAAACTTGACTTTCCACCCGCTGTCGCGTTACCCGCTTGAAGCTTTTGATCGCCGCCAGACGCGCCGATCGACATTGCACCTTGAATGATATGTCCAGTTTTAACGCTGGCGCTACTGCCTTGTCCCGCGGCATTGCCAATCTGAGTTTTCTGGAGGTTTAGCCCTCCCAAGCCGGCAGCCGACGCTTGTGTGATCGACTGAGTCTGGACAGTAGCTTTTCCACCGCCGGATGAATTCGCAACGTTTAAATCCTGCTTGCTTGCTCCGCCCGCGCCACCCAAGGCAGCTTGGGTCGTGAAACCTGTGCGCACATTTGATTCACTTCCCTGACCTTTTGCGTTACCCATCTTGATCGCTTGATCGGAACCCGCGCCGACCGCGCCACCGCCGGCTTGAACAATGCCACTAATTTGACTGTTGGATTTCCCGCCTGCCGCCGTTCCCACCTCAATATCTTGTCGCCCAATTACGCCCTTGTAGCCACCTACCGCCTGCACGACTACTCCTGTTTTGAGGCTTGATTCGCCGCCTTTCGAGGCCTCGCCAAGGGAGAGTTTTTGAGTGGCTGCGACACCTACGGCTCCTCCTGCTGCTTGAGTTACCGCAGTTGCGTTAACCGCGGACTTCGAGCCATCTTTAGCGTTGGCAATGCGCATTTCTTGATTTACCGCCACACCCTTAGCACCGCCCGCTGCCTGGACGATCGCGCTGACTTTCGCTGTACTCTGCGAGCTTTTTGTGGCCTCACCAACAATCATTTTTTGATTCGCCAACACTGCGGAAGCCCCACCCGCTGCCTGAATGATCGCGTTGGTCGTTACTGATGATTTTGAATTGTCCGATGCGCTTCCAACACGCATGTTTTGCTTCGCGATAAGTTTGTCGCCTGCTCCGATTTGACCGATGAAATTGCCTTTGACCGTACTGGTGCTGCCATTGGTTGCCACGCCAACGTCTAATTTTTGATTGACTATGGTCTTGGAGCCAATGCCGCCCGCTTGCACAATTGCATCTACGTCAACGGATGATTTGCTTGGCTGCCCATTCGCTACAGACATCAAGCAAACCACCAAAATCCTAAGTAACCAATGCATGATGCCTCTCCTTACGGTCTATAACTATGTAGTTGCGCAAACAAAAGCAAAAGTTCGATTTATTTTTTGCAAACTTGAACAACGGGCCCGGTAATGATGACCGGCTGCGGTTTAGCGTTCATCGCACCTGGCCTCGCAACGGAGTTACCTACTTGCATATCGCACCCACCAACGACGCCCTTGCGGTGAATGGTTGGTCCGTTTTTTTCAGCCGCACCATTTTTAGAGTCCGTAGTTCCTTTGCCCGCTTTGTCCTCGGCGGACTTGAAATTGCGGGCGCGTTCTTTCGCCAATAGCGCTCTCACCTCGTCGGGAAGATCCCCATCCGCGTGAACAATGCAAGAAAAGGCAAGGAGGAAGGAAAGAGCACAGAGAGCGCTGCCCAATTTCCGATTAGATATTGAATTCATTTGGCGACGACCTCAACAAAAAAGTTCTCGGGGCGACAGGCCCCGAGTAGTTCCATGCTTATTTTTTACTGAGCAACACCGATCCGCGCTGTTTGATCAGTTTTGTTTTTGTCACCAATGCTTCCAACTTGGGTAATTGCAGTGGAATTCACAGTAGCCACACCGCCTTTATCCGCCACGCCTATTGCCATCGATTGCTTCGCATCATTCTTACTACCAATCGCGCCGACTTGCGTAATTGCGTTTACGTTGACAGTGGCTTTCCCATTGTTATCGGCTTTGCCGACCACCAACTTTTGATTTGTTTTGTTTTTGTCGCCTATGGCACCAACTTGTGTAATCGCATTGGATTTGACTGCTGCGGTTCCACCTTTTGAGGCTACGCCCACATCCATCGACTGCTTTGCGTCATTCTTCGAGCCAATGGCGCCCACCTGCGTAATTGCATCTACATCAACCGTTGCCTTTGACTGCGCGTGCGCGGCAAATGCAAGGCCAAGACTCATAGCGGCTACAACAGATTTGATTACGAATTTCATTTTGAGACTCCTTCAGTTAGGAAATAAGCCAGGGTTAAGGCTTTTGATGTCGAGGGCGTTTATCGTTTGCCCTGTACCGTTATGTTGCGCGGTTGTCTGGAAAAGTTCGATCTTTTTCAACTTCAAAACGCTCAGTGCACACATTGTTCGCTTTTTTCTGGGAAATTGAATCCCCCAAAAGGAGTAGGGGTGTCTAATTAGAAAAACCGCTGCAGCTATTGGGGCGGTACGAGCAATGGCTGAGAAAGAGGCATATCCAACGCACTCAAGCCTTTAAAAAAGGCAGCTTTTGTCGCCGCGAGCCGCTCTGCGCTTGTACCCAGCATCGTTGCGCTAAAAAGTTGGCTGCTTGGCGTATGCATCAAAAAAGCTTGCATTTCATCCGCAAGTAAATTCCGATTTACTTCGTCGTAACCCCGTAGTTTCAGTAGTTCTGTAAAAGCCTGCCGCAAGCGTTCGTCCAGCCCATGTGACCAAAACCAGTTCGAAAAATCACGATAAACAGGCTCAAGAAAATAACGCGCGTGGCCCAGTTCGTGTGTCAGGATTGCCTCATGCAGGTCTGTGCTTACAGTGCATAGAGAGCACCCCTCGACAGTCGAAGGTTTTGGAACGGTGATGAGCATTTGTTCGGGTTGAGAGGCCTTATAACCGCCGTGACTTCGCGCCAAAATGTCTACTTCAAGTAGTCGGTCCAGAAGCGCTTGCTCGGATGCACTTAGTGGTTCGTTTTGAATCCGCGCGGTGTTGAAGAAACGGGCTAGGTCGCTTGCGCGCAGGTTGTTACCGGCGGTAGCAGCATGTGGGTTGATTTTGTGCTGACTAAACCACCCTGATAGATCGCGCTGGGCAATGACTTCCGTCTTTGGTGCACTGCGCATCTCCAAAAACAGTACGATTCGAGAGAACATTACCCCCTGTTCTTGCATATCACGGGGTGTGTGCAGCACGATCCGACGCCCTGGGTCGCGCCATTCGAGATGAAACTGCGAGTTTTGCCGCGCTTTTTCCGGGGCGCGGTCGGAGATGTTGGGAGTGGGCTCATGACTGGGTGGGCTCGGCTCGGGAAGCGTAATCGATCTCGCGGGGGGTTTGGGCCACTTCGATAGCGCGGACTCTGATGTTGCTGCAGGGGCAAAAATAGCCTCTGTAGTGGCTGTTACCTGAGCGTTCGATGGGTAGACTATTACTAATCCACCGAGCGCGGTTAACAAAATGCAGCTGAAGCGTGAGGTACAAAAGTGAGTGAAAAATTGCATGGTAGGAAGATTACACGAGCGCTTTTCGGCACGCCTGTAGAGGTCGTTTTTTTGGGTTTCGATTAACTTTCCACAATGACCCGAACGCGACGATTCACACCATCAGCCGGATTGGTCGGATCAGCCAATTCAGACGATCCTTTGCCTACTGCCTGAATCGCGGAAGGATTTATCCCGTGGCGCTGAGCGAGGTATTGCTGGGCGGAGCGAGCCCGACGCAATGAGAGCGCTTTATTGCTCGTGGCGCTGCCCACACCATCAGTGTGCCCTTCAAGCACAAGTCCAGTCACGTCCGCCAGCGCTTCTGAGCGTAACGCAGTGCCTAATTGATCTAAAACCGAACGGCCCTCTGCGGTCAGTCGATCCGAACCGAACGCAAATTGAATTTCTAGATCCACTGCACGCGCTGGCGCGGCTTGCTTCGGAGCAGGAGATTTCATAAGTATTGAGCTGCCAACACGCGGCGCTTCAACCGCCGCAGTCGATGGCGCATTTCCCTGGGGCGCTGCAGCCGCATCGGGTTCCGGTGTGGAAGATTTGTCTAGCATTAGGCCACGCGTTCGAACCCGTGGAGCTCCTGCATCGTTTGCGGCTTGTGGTCTGGCAAGGGCTTTCACAATCTCGTCCGAGCTGGGGATTCCGCTCAATCGTGGCTGCGCGCCTGCGCCGCCGATCACCGCGGAAAAGGAGGCGATCAATGCAACATCAATCCAAACGCGAAATTTGAACGTTGTAAAGGCGATTTTCAAAGTAGTTCTCCAAAGTCGTGAGGGAAGACATCCATACCGTTCAGTTGCCTGAGCGCGGTCAAAGGTTCAAAGTTTTTGTCGCCAAAAATACTTCACCTATCCTCAAAGTTGATGATATTCGTCTCTCACGGCGTAAACATCCCCAATTTGGGGGATACGTGGTGCCTCACGATTCCTTATCGCCACTTTGAGCGCGACCCTATTCCGATGCCGAACGAACAATTGCGTCAGTTGTGTCACCCGCGTGGGCGACCCATTTAATCGCCAAGCATGATTTAACTTGAGCGAAAGAGCCCAGCTACGGTTTCACAATCAAGGTTGCCTCGGTTGGGAGCGACTCCAACGCCTTTTCCGGTCCCGCGCCAGTCCACGCGAGCCACCGATCAATCTGCACCGCCAATTCAATATCCCGCATCGAAACCCCGCCTACGTCATGGGTATCTAAGCGTATGGCGATTTGCGAATAGCGTAGCGTTAGTTGCGGGTGATGCCACGCCGCTTCACACAAGTATCCAATCGCGTTAGCCACCATCATCGTTGCGCGCCAATCGCGGGTTGCAAGTGTGCGCGTGATCGCGTCGCCATCGCGCAACCACAGCGTGAGTGCATGGTGCGCAAGTTGAGAATCGATCTCGGTAGCGGTGAGTTTTTTGAGCAAAGTGGGCATGGGATGGTTTGCCTTTTTAAAGCGGAACGCGGGCGCTCAGTTTAGGCATTTTTTCAGGAGATAAATTGCAAAAAGGGCACTTTTTACGCCGCAGGTATTTCATCCTGAAGCGGTGTTTGCGCCCAATCAATAATACAAATCCGTAAACGGGTGATCCGGTTTCTTGCCCAAAATATTTTCCAGCGCGGTGTTCATCGCAAAGAGGCTATTGTCGAACGCGCCGTGCGCGGCGGGTACGTTGCGTGGGCCTGCGTCCATCGTGTTTTTATCCACGAAGTAGAGACCTTGGCCGGGGCTTAATTTGGCTGGCACTTCTCCCTTGCCATAAAACTTTTCCTGCCACATTCGCACGGGCTCTACTTGCGTGGCGTGCCACACAGAATCATCGTTCACCGATTCAGGGTCAAAGGCATTGGCCAAACCAAGGATGCCCGTTTTGTGTTCCCGCTCCAGCGCGCGGCTCACCAGGTAGAGGAGCGATTTACGATACGGTCCGACGCTATCGTCGAGCTCGCGTGCGTCCGAGAGCGTGTGGATGTGAAAGCGCGTGCGAGGCAGGCCGCCCTCTTCGAGCGTGGTGCCGAAGTGTTCGAGTGCGAAGCCGACATCGCACGCTGGGGCCATGAGTGTGCAGGAGTTCAGCATGCGCCCACTGCCGGGTGCAGCCCAGCGCCGCAAC
>JANMDS010000149.1:0-1507 GCA_031376405.1 Betaproteobacteria bacterium | reverse complement strand
ATCCAGACCGAGCGCACCTACAGCTCGATCGCGAGCAATGCGATGAAGTGGGTGCCGCTCCTGAACGTCGTCCTTACCGTGTTGTTCTACGCCCTCTTTCCGGTGCTCTTCCCACTGTTCCTGATGCCCAGGACCGGACCGCTGGCACTGAAGGGCTACGTTACCGGATTCTTCTACCTCGCCGCCTGGGGACCGCTGTTTGTGATCCTGCACATGATGCTGATGTTCAAGGGCGCGGCCGACATGGGCGCGGTCGCGGGATCGAGTGGGCTCAGCCTCGCAAGTTTCACCGGAATGGCCGACGTAAACAGCGATATCGGGCTGCTTGCGGGCTATCTCATCGCATCGGTGCCATTCCTTGCCGGCGGTGTCGCCAAGGGTGCGATGGCAATCTCGCACCAAGCGACGAGCTACCTCAACCCCAGCCAGAACGCTGCGGAAGAGGCCGCACGCGAGGCGAGCACCGGTAATGTCGCGCTCGGCAACACCAGCCTTGAAAACTCGAGTGTGCTGACGCGGCAGTTCGCACAAGGAACCATCGCGCCGAGTTTCGGCTATGGAGCCGCACAGACACGGACCTCGAGCGCGACGGGCTCGACGACCACCAGCTTCCCGGAAGCTGCCTACGATCAACTGCCGAATTCCAGCTATCCGTTCTCGCCAGCGCTGGGCCAGGAATTTACTTCGCGGCTTTCGACCATGGCCTCGCAGGCGCGTTCGAATAGTGAGAGCTATGCCAATGTGGCTGCGCAATCGACGGCAAGTGCCATTGCCCAATTCCGCGAGATGCGCGACCAATTCAGCCGAGGTCAAAACGTCGAAACAGCTTCGGGGCAATCGAATACCGACAGCGTCAGGAACGCCTACAGCGAGGTGGATCAGGCTTCGCGCTCGCTGCAACGCCAGTTTGGGCTATCACGAAGGTCGGCCGACGACATTTCCATCTCATGGTTTCTGGGCGGCGAAGCCTCGGCGGGAGTTGGCGGCAACTTGGGAATCGCCAATGCAGGTGTCGGGGCGAAGGGCGGACGCAACCAGAATTGGACTGACAGCGACATCGGTATCGCCTCGGAAGACCGAAACCGCATCATGGGAAGCCTCAAGCAACTTTCCGACAGCCGAGATTGGTCAAGTGCCCGGGAAGGCTTCATCCGCACGGTCAATACGTCGAACGATTCCAGCATCTCAAGTTCGGCGAGCGGGCTCAATAGTTCGCTCACCGAGTCGCAGAGTTATACCCGCGAAGCGCGCCGCTCCGAGGAATTGGCAAACCGCATCGAGAGCCAGGCCTCATTCTACGCGGGGCGAAACGCTTCGGGCAGCCTGAACCTCAGTCAGGCATACCGCGAATGGGGTCTTGCCGAGATCGAGGGCAATCGCGACTACTATGGCGATGTCCGGTTCGACGACTTGTCGTTTCAGCTCGGTCCTCAGGGTCAGGCACTCCAGTCGAAGTTCGTGCAAAGCTATGCGGACACGCTGCGTGCCGACATCGAGAGCCAGCTGG
>JANMDS010000131.1:0-6933 GCA_031376405.1 Betaproteobacteria bacterium | reverse complement strand
TAGAAAGTATTACTGATTTACAAAGCGATTTTGCGCGTGGTTTAGATGCCCTAATTTGAGGAGATAAATCTCAAAAAGGGCGCTTTTTACGCCGCAGGTATTTATAAATTTAAGCACTCATTCGGGAAATTCATCATGCTCTATGCCATACACGAAATGCAATCCTCAATCGCAGCACCGTGGCGGGCTTCTGCGCGTCACTGGTTGGAATGGGCGGGCTCACCTACTAATCCGTTTCGCAGTTGGCCGCTAAACGACGTGGTGGGTGCAACGAGCGACTTAACGC
This sequence comes from Betaproteobacteria bacterium, assembly GCA_031376405.1. Lineage (GTDB taxonomy): Bacteria > Pseudomonadota > Gammaproteobacteria > Burkholderiales > Casimicrobiaceae > JANMDS01. The sequence goes on along the minus strand of JANMDS010000131.1, from coordinate 6,647 downwards.
TACGGCTCACCCAGGAGTACCCGAAGCGCCCGTTCGCCATTGATAACATTGAATTTGGCGGAAAGACAGTGCACATAGCCGAGGCGGTAGTCTTGGATAAAAGCTTTTGTGAGCTGCGCCATTTCGTGAAGCTCGGCGTGAAAAACCCGGGGCCGAAAGTATTACTGGTAGCCCCGCTCTCCGGTCATCACGCCACGTTGTTGCGCGACACAGCAAAAACGTTGCTACAAGATTTCGATGTCTACATCACCGATTGGAAAGACGCGCGGGAAGTGCCGGTTTCAAAAGGCGCGTTTGGGTTTGACGACTACGTGCAGTACATCATCGATTTTTTCCACTATTTCGACGAACGGATTCAAGTCGTAAGCGTGTGTCAGCCAACGGTGCCCGTACTGTGCGCGGTGGCGCGGATGGCCGACAAAAAAGATCCGCTGCGTCCAAAGGCCATGATCATGATGGGTGGCCCGATTGATACGCGCAGCCATCCGTCGCAGGTTAATGAATTCGCCAAAGGGCATTCGTTGGAGTGGTTCAAGCGCCATTTGATCGCACGCGTGCCCGCGCAATACGCGGGCGTGGGGAGGCGGGTGTACCCAGGATTTTTGCAGTATTACGGCTTCGTAGCGATGAACCCGGATCGGCACATGAAAGCCCACTGGCAATACTTTAACCAACTCGTTCGCGGCGACGACGGTTCGGTAGAGCACCACCGGAAGTTTTACGATGAATACAACGCGGTGCTCGATTTACCCGCCGAATATTATTTGGAAACGGTTGAGCGGGTATTCCAGGAACACCATTTGCCACTTGGAAAGATGGTTATAAAAGGTGAGCCGATTGATCTGGCTGCAATCAAAGATGTGCGGTTAATGAGCGTCGAGGGCGAGTTAGATGACATCTCATGCCCAGGCCAAACCTCCGCCGCGCTCGCTATGTGTTCGATAATTCCAGCATCGCAAAAAGAGATGTATGTCGCCCCGCAAGTGGGTCACTACGGCATATTCGCTGGCAGCAAATTCAGATCGATGATTTACCCAAAAATGAAAGCGTTTTTGCGTAAATAAGTCTGCTTTTTTAACCCGTTTAGCTTAAAACCTGCGGCGTAAAAATGACATTTTTGGGAAGATATCTCCCAAAAAATGCCATTTTTGCGCCGCAGATTTTTTTGATTGAAAGGCTACAACGTTAGCGTCGCGTTAACCTTACCCGCGCGATCATGCTTGGCGGTTAGGCTTAGTATGGTGCCTTTTTTCCCGCGCACCACCCAACGAAATACATGGCGATCTGGCGTGGCATTGGCGAGCGGAAAGAACGACGTTAACGTGCCGTAGTGGGCGCGCCCCTCTAGTTGCGGCCCCTCTTCCCGCGCCTTACCCTCAATCAGCTCGCCACCGGAAATTTCCGCAACAATGCCACGCGTAATCTTGCGCTTGAGCGCAACTTTGCTTACATACGTGGGCAAATAGCCTGAGTTTTGTACGACCAGTTCTATGGTGAAAACTTGTGGTGCGACTTCAGTTTTTTTCGCCGTGATCAGATCAAGCTTTGGACTCATTAAGGCCTGCTCGATGATCCACTCGGGGAATTTCGCAACCTCGCGCTCGCGGAATTGCGGTGCAGGGTTTGAGAAAGCATAGAACCGATCCCATCCACCTAATTCAACTTTGCCAAGTTGCGGGTGATTGAAGCTGTACCAATCAACATAGCCTTTGCCCTGCAACGCATCATCTGCCCACTTGAGCATTTTCAAATCATCTTCCACCGGATGGTCGCGGAACCAATCAATGTATTTGTAGTTTGTGACGCCAGCCTCGCGCATCGGGCTCCAAATCTCAACCACCCAAGCGAACGCGCCCAGATCACTGTAGAGCCAATCCTGCGTTCCGGTAATCACATCTTTTGGGTGATAGCGGAACTCATGGAACACCGAAATGGCGGGGTAGCCTGTGGTTTTTTCACCGTGCTTGCCCATGGTTTGAAAGACCCATAAGTCTTCCGGTGGCATCTCGTCATCGGCCATCGTGCCATACGGACGCAAGAGCACACCGCTCCACGTATGGAAAAACACGCCACCACAAATATTTTTGCGCTCCGTCCAGAACTTTACGCACGCACGCACTTCCGGCTCACTCGTTGGATATGCGCCCGCGCCAAACTGCTCAAACTCTTGCCGCCATTTTTCAGGAAAATTGCGATTGAGATCGAGTCCTTCCTTATTTTTGTTCACCGGCAACAGATAGCCATCGTAATTTTTAATTTTGCCTTCCGGCAGGATGCGGTAATACTCTCCCCCCACTTCCGTTGGATCGCGTCGCACCATGAGCCTCGGCTCGGACTCGTGCTTTTTCCAGGGACCATTCGTGTCTTTTACACGCATCATCAAAATGCGGCCATCACCATCAATATCTTCTTGGCTCAGTCCATCCACCGGATCTTCCATGAACGGATACGCGCGCGTTGAAGAGCGCACCAACTTTGGCGAATCGGCCATCGCCCACTCTGCGCCATCGGGGTTTACGCGTGGCACCAGATACAGCGCCCTAGTATCCAAAAGCCGCGTAATGCGCTCATCCCTACCGTACTGCTCCATCAATTTTTTAAGCAAGTACAACACGGCGGTCGAACCGGTAAGCTCGGTAGCGTGAATGTTGGCATCGACCCAAAACGCGGGCTTCTCAGAGGCTGGGATCGCTTGATTTGTAGCGGTCAACACCCAAATCTCGCGCCCTTCATGACTTTTGCCGATCGATTCGAGTGAAAGCAGATTGGGATATTTTTTTGCAAACGCTTTGATGAGCTTGGTCAGTTCATCGTATTTATAAAATCGGTCGAAATCGACTTTCATAGCTACATTCTCGTTATGGTTTTTTGGGAAGCGATTTGCCTCGGCGACGCTCTTCTTCTTCAGCTTGGTTTTTGTAAATGCTGTCGAACGTTATCGCGTCTGGATTTACAACAAGCGGCTTTTTCGTCACGGGATCGGTCGTGAGTTCAACGAGAAACTCATCGGCCCAGATCGTACCGCCGTCTTGCAGCATGATTCCGAACTCAAGGAGCACGGCATGGGTCGGAATTTCGACTACGGCACGCAGCGCTTTCCAATCATGGGTGCCGCGGGTCACGCCGGACTCGAAGTCATTGCCAAGAATGACGTCGCCCGCACCATCCACGCGCGTGTAGAGCCCCCCTCCACCGTCGCCTACTTTTTGCGCTTTCGCATTAACACGCACGCTCACCCGCTTGCCAACATGCGCTCGCACATCCACGCGCTGCTTAAAAAGCCCAAATACCTGCGGCGCGATTTGCTCTATTTTTCCTGAATATCTCCCAGAAAATGGCTTATTTTCGTCGAGCGTAAACCGATAAGCGGGCTCGCCCGCATGCTGGAGCCGTTCCCAATCTTTCGCCCAACCCTTGCCATCACTTAGCTCGAAATTCGCGTTTTGAATGGGCAGCGGTTGCGCCGCAAGTTGGCCAGCGAATAGCGCTGCTATTGCGCTGCTGCAACAAAAAGCAAAAATCTTATAAATCTGCATCAGTCACCGCCCCCTTGCTCGCGCTTGATGCCAATTTCGCAAATTTAGCCATTACGCCCCGCGTGTATTTGGGCGCTGGTGCGACCCACTTTGCGCGACGCGCGGCAATCGTGGCTTCGTCTACATTTAGCTGCAACAACAATTTGCGGGCATCGACGGTAATGCTGTCCCCGTGCTCAACCAATGCGAGCAAGCCGCCCACTTGCGCTTCCGGCGCAATGTGACCAACGACCATGCCCCAAGTGCCACCCGAGAAGCGACCATCGGTAATTAACGCCACGGTTTCGCCCATGCCTTTACCAATAATAGCGGAGGTAGGCGAAAGCATTTCACGCATCCCAGGCCCGCCTTTGGGACCTTCGTAACGCAGCACGAGCACATCACCATGCGTGATTTTGTCCGCCATGATAGCTTCCATCAACTCAGGCTCACTGTTGTAAACCTTGGCAGGCCCCGTGAGTACCGGATTTTTTAAGCCTGTAATCTTCGCCACGCAGCCTTCGGTGGCAAGATTGCCCTTCAAAATCGCCAGATGACCTTGCGCGTACATCGGGTTATTTTTCTGGCGAATTACATCTTGATCCGCGCGCGGATCGCTCGGCACGTTCGCTAATTCTTCCGCCATCGTTTTACCGGTGATGGTCATGCAATCCCCGTGCAGCAAGCCCATGTCGAGCAACATCTTCATGACTTGCGGCACACCACCCACTTTATGCAAATCGGTCATCACGTATTTGCCCGATGGTTTCAGGTCGCAGAGGACGGGCGTTTTAATGCGAATCCGCTCGAAGTCGTCAATCGTCCATTCGATTTTCATTGCGTGGGTAATAGCCAGAAAATGCAACACCGCATTGGTTGAGCCGCCCGTCGCCATGATGACCGCAACCGCATTTTCGATGCTTTTTTTGGTAATAATTTGCGAGGGCTTTAAATTCTTTTTTACCGCCTCAACCAGTACTTGCGCGCTCTTCGCCACGCTGTCGGATTTTTCTTGATCGGGGTTTGCCATCGAAGATGAACCGAGCAAGCTCATGCCGAGCGCTTCAAACGACGAACTCATTGTGTTCGCCGTGAACATACCGCCGCAAGCGCCATGTGATGGGCAGGCATTGCGCTCGATCCCATCGAAATCTTCTTGGCTGATCGAGCCACCCGCATGTCTGCCTACTGCTTCAAACGCGGACACCACCGTGAGCGCCTCGCCTTTCCAGTTTCCGGAGCGAATCGTGCCGCCGTAACAATAGATTGCAGGGATATCCATGCGGGCAATGGCAATCATCCCGCCTGGCATGTTTTTATCGCACGCACCGAGCACCAGCACGCCATCCATCATTTGGCTCTGGGTTGCGGTTTCAATCGCATCGGCAATCACTTCGCGCGAAACGAGCGAATACTTCATGCCTTCCGTGCCCATGCTAATGCCGTCAGTCACGGTAATCACGCCAAACATTTGCGGCATCGCGCCGGCGGCTTTGAGCGAAGCATCGGCACGGTCTGCGAGGGGTTGGATGCCCGCGTTGCACGGGTTCATTGTGCTGTGGCCATTAGCGATACCAATGATGGGCTTTTCAAAATCGTTGTCGCCAAAGCCCACCGCGCGCAGCATCGAGCGATTAGGGGAGCGGGCGATGCCGCCGGTAATGATGTGGCTGCGGCGATTGAGGCGATCAGTCATGGCAAGGTCAATAGTTGTTAAAGCGACTGGTGAGTTTAGCGTCCCGAGCGCGCGCGTGAGGCACGCGTTTATTGCCAGTGAAATCTCCGCGATTTGCACGCTCACGCTACACGCGCACACGAACCGACTACTGATGCTAAAAACTATGTTGTGTCGGCGGCGAAACCCAACGCGTTCAGCATTCGCCAGCGGATTCAAAATGCTCTATATTGCATCTTTACAAGGAGGAAACCATGACAATGCACAAAATTGCAGCTTCCCTAGCGGTTGCTGGACTATTCGCGCTCCCAGTAGCGCACGCGCAACTCAAAATCGGGTTCGTAGCCGAGCTCTCCGGGCCGCAAGCGCCCCTGGGGCAAGACCAATACGATGCGCTCATGCTCGTCATCGAGCAAAACGGCGGCAAATTGGGTGGCGTACCCGTGCAAGTCATCAAAGAAGATAGTCAGTTGAAGCCCGACGTGGCTTCGCAAGTGGTCGATAAATTGATTGAAAAGGATAAAGTGCCGATCATCACTGGCATTACGTTTTCTAACATCATGATGACTGTACATAAGAAAATTACCGACAAGGGCATTTTCTTAATCGGCTCCAACGCCGGTCCTGGCCCCATTGCCGGTGCGCAGTGTTCGCCCTACTTTTTCTCCGCCTCCTGGCAAAACGACACGCAAGCGGAAGTGGTTGGCAAGTTCGCCAGCGACAAAGGCTACAAAAACGTGATCGCCCTAGCGCCGAACTACCAAGCCGGCAAAGATTTTGTTTCTGGTTTCAAGCGCCAGTTCAAAGGAACGGTCATTGATGAAATTTATCCTGCACTCAATACCACCGATTTCTCGGCAGATTTAGCCACCATCGCTTCGAAAAAGCCCGACGCGCTTTATGTCTTCATGCCCGGGGGCTTGGGTGTTAACTTTGTTAAGCAGTTCAACCAGGCCGGTTTGAATAAATCGATCACTGTGATGTCTGCGTCTACGGTAGACGGCACGACGTTACCGGCGTTAAAAGATGTGGCGCTTGGCTGGCAATCGGGTACGTTCTGGGGCCCGGATTTCCCAAATGAAGCGAATCAAAAGTTCGTCGAAGCGTTTGAGAAAAAAACCGGTCGCATCCCATCGCAATACGCAGCCCAAAGTTACGATGCGGCGTTATTGCTTGACTCTGCTATCCGAAAAGTAAAGGGTAAAGTGGAAGACAAAAAAGCGTTCCATGCAGCCCTAAAAGCGGCAGACTTTAAATCGGTTCGTGGAAACTTTAAGTTCAACACCAATCAGTTCCCTATTCAAGATATGTACATGTTCGACGTTGCCAAAGATATCAAAGGCCGCGTGAGCTTGCGCACGATCTCCAAGCCGCTGCCGAACCACCAAGATAACTACGTAGGGCTTTGCAAAATGGCAGTTATTTAGGAGATAAATCCTAAAAAGAGCCAAAAAAGC
>JANMDS010000113.1:0-1594 GCA_031376405.1 Betaproteobacteria bacterium | reverse complement strand
TCTCGCTTTGCTCAACTTGCTCCAACTGCTTCATAGTAATACTAATTTTCGTTTTTGCGATCGCTGGTAAAACCCCCTTTGAATTCGCCAACAGTATCCTTAAAGAAGTCGGGGATCTAGCAACCCCTCACAACTTATGACATGAACCACTAGTTAGTTATAACTTTATGACTAATTAGCACTAGCCGTTGATAATTTGGTAGCTTTAGAATAGGACAAAGCAATAACCACTTTTCTATTCAACTATTAGTAGTGAATAACAACGGGGCAATGCAACAACGCTGCACAACCAATTATTACTCCTTACTTGGACTGCATCCTTCGGCATCTGTCATTGATATTCGTCGCGCTTACCGCGAACTGAGTAAACGGTATCACCCAGATACTACTGTTTTGCCTGCTTCGGAAGCTACAGCCAAATTTCAGCAAATCAATGAAGCTTATGCAACTCTCACTAAGCCCGAACAGCGGTTTAATTACGATTTAAAAATTGGTTACTCGCGCTTTGGTGTAATTGAACCACCCCCCGACTTAAATCGTCCAATTAGCCGCTCCCACGACAAGAAAAAATCAGCTTACCTCGACGCAAGAGATGACTTGTCAGTTCGCCCGCTTTCGAGTGGCGAACTTTTTGCTTTATTTATGCTAGGACTGACCTTGGTGGGTTGTTTGCTATTGGCTCTAACAATAGGTATATTACGCGGTGAAGATACATTTCAACCTAGTGCCCAACTAAGCGTCATCCTACAGCAATTTGCTCAAATTACCCGAGCCAATTTTTAGCAATCTAACTTTCAATTATTCAAAATAAAAGATACAATTTTTAATATAAGTTATTAAAAGTTTATTTAAACCTACGGTTATTCAACCGGAGGGGAGTAAATTTTTCGATCTTAGCAATAGCAAACAATCTAATGTTAAGTAATAGACATCTCCAAAAATGATGTAAGGGCGCAATGCCTTGCGCCCCTACCAAGGCTTTCGGGCAACGCATAATTAATTCCTACCAGATGTCTAATTGAGGCTTTGTGCCCCTTGCATTTCATCGTTATTTAGATACTCAATCATTTACGCTGGAAATTTTATACTTGAGAAAGCTATGTTACTCCTATCTGCTGATACCCCCTTATATAACCATTCGCTACCACAAATCGAACAATGGTTGCGCGAACAAGGTTGTCAACAAGACGATCGAGAACTCCATTCCTGGCGCGTCACTAGACCAAGTTGGCAAGCCGAATTGTGGCTAGACATCGAGCAAATTAGCATTCGCTATATCGAAGCAGGCGAAAATAAACAAGATGTCCAACGCTCCTTCAAGTACTCATTGAGCCGTCAAGATGTTGAGGAAGCCGTATTTGCAGGGCCGTAATGAGGGAGTGGGGAGTAGGGAGTAGGGGGGAAGAGGAGAAGGGGAGAAGGGGATAAGGGGAGAAGGGCAGGAAAAGAAAACTCTTTTTACTTTCACCATCTCCCCACCTACTCCTCACCTCCCCATCTCCTATCTCCCCACCTACTCCCCAACTCCCCACCACCCCATCTACCCAAAACCCCACCAACTCCCCACACCCTACACCCGACTCCCAAAAATTAC
>JANMDS010000098.1:0-6702 GCA_031376405.1 Betaproteobacteria bacterium | reverse complement strand
TGGGGCGCATCCACCACCGGCTGGCCATTCGCCTGCGGATTACTGACAACGGCCCGGGCATTGCGCCGGAGGTGATCGATACGATTTTTCATCCGCTTGTGTCCCATCGCGAAGGGGGCACCGGCTTGGGATTGACCATCGCACAGACGTTTATTTCACAACACGAAGGCTTGATTGAAGTGGTAAGCCAACCCGGCGCGACCCATTTCGACATCACGCTCCCCTTACAAAGAGGAACCTAAAACCATGACGCTAAATCCGGTTTGGATTGTTGACGACGACCGCTCGATTCGCTGGGTGCTTGAAAAAGCACTTGAGCGCGAGGCGATTAGCTTTAAGAGCTTTTCCACGGGCACAGAAGCGCTTTCTCGGCTCGACGACACCCCGCCATCGGTCATCGTATCGGACATTCGCATGCCTGGTACGAGTGGTCTAGAACTGCTGCGTTTGGCCAAAGCGCGCAACCCTGAAATGCCCATTATCATCATGACGGCGTATTCCGATTTGGACACCACCGTTGCCGCATTTCAAGGCGGAGCTTTCGATTATTTGGCCAAGCCATTTGATATCGACCACGCCGTAGCCCTCATTCAGCGCGCCCGCACGATGGCCGCAGCCCACGCGACGGCCTCCCCAACTTCCGCACCACCTTCTCTGCCCAGCCCCGATATGCTGGGCAACTCCGCACCGATGCAAGAAGTGTTTCGGGCCATTGGCAGGCTGTCGAACACCCAGGTATCTGTGCTCATCACTGGCGAATCTGGCACGGGCAAAGAGCTCGTTGCCCGTGCCTTGCACCAACACAGCCCGCGGGCACGCGGCCCCTTTATCGCCATTAACGCAGCCGCGATTCCGCGCGATTTGTTAGAAAGCGAGCTCTTCGGTCACGAGCGCGGTGCGTTCACCGGTGCGCAAGCGTTGCGGCGCGGGCGCTTTGAGCAAGCGCAAGGCGGCACGCTCTTTTTAGATGAAATTGGCGATATGCCGCCCGAGCTGCAAACGCGACTGTTGCGCGTGTTGCAAGAAGGTGAGTTTTATCGCGTGGGTGGGCATACGCCGGTGAAAGCGGATGTGCGCGTTATTGCCGCGACCCATCAAGATTTAGATGCCCGCGTACTGACCGGTGGATTCCGCGAAGATTTGTTGCACCGCTTAAATGTAGTGCGTATCAAACTTCCCGCGCTGCGCGAGCGCAAAGAAGACATCACTTTGCTCACGCAATTTTTCTTGAAAAATGTAGCTGCGCAATTAAGCACAGAGCCCAAGCGGCTCACTGCCGCTGCGCAAGCCGCGCTCAATGGCTTTCGCTTTCCTGGAAACGTGCGGCAATTGGAAAATTTCTGCCACTCTATGAGCGTCATGTCCCCTGGGCCTATTATTGATGTTGCAGATTTGCCGTTGGAAGTACGCATGCCTGAAGCGGGCGGCGTGGAAGGCGAGCCCAACGACGCTTGGGCCGGCGCGCTTGATCACACTTTTTTCACCGCACTTGAAGCGGGCGAGAGCGCTGCGGGCGACCGCTTCACTAAAGAGTTCGAACGCCAACTCATATTAACCGCCCTGCGCTTCACCCGTGGCCGACGCGTAGAAGCGGCCGCATGGCTCGGCTGGGGCCGCAACACCATCACCCGAAAAATTGCGGATTTGAACCTAGAGCCGGAGCTTGAAAAGCGCGGACTGTAAAACACGCGCACGCTTAGAAAACCTGCGGCGTAAAAACGGCACGATTTGAAATTTATCTCCTGAATAAAGTGCTTTTTGGCAAGCTTAGAGACGCAACAAAAAGCACCACCAAAATCGGTGGTGCTTTTTTACGAACAATTATGCTGCGCCCGAATCGATGCTAAGCTACACGGGGCCGAGAAGGTGGTGGGTTTGTGCAGGCACCATTTGCGAACACGGCGCGACGGGCGTAAATTCTGAGGCATCCACTTCACCTATCGAAAAATAATGGGCAACTTTCTTCTCTATTCCATCGTAGGCTCGGTCGTACTCACGGTTTTGCTCAACGCGCTGCCGCTGCTCTTTCCAAAAGCTGCGGACAAAGCGAAACGCAAACTTCAAGATTCCGTAACCGCCTCCGTTGAAGCAGCCGAGCGGGGAGAAAAACCGCGGGTGCAGGTGTTTTTCCCCTGGAAGGCAATGCTAATTGCTTCCATTGTTCTCACGCTTCTGGTCAACGCGGTAGGCTATTTCGCCGGACGTTAAATCGCAACTTAAATTCATTTGCAGCAGGATGTATCTTTTTCTATCGAATTTCGAACTAACGACTTAACTCGAAACCGATCTGCGAAGGAGCCCTAGCATGCATCCGACAAAGCGTTACCTTTTAGCGACACCACAGCCCCGCCCACGTCGCAACAAGCTGGCCACCGCGCTCGCTTCGATCGCCGTAGCCGGTGCGCTGCTTCTCGCCCCACACGCCAATACCCAAACTGCGCCCGTTAACTTGAGCACGATCTGGTGGGTACCTTCAGAAAGCGGCTGGGGGCTCAACTTAACGGAGCAAGGTAATATTGTTTTCCTCGCTTGGTACACCTACGATGTGGATGGCAAAGCGCTCTGGCTTTCGGGCGCTTTCAGTAAGCAAGCCAATGGCAGCTTCGTAGGAGATTTATTCCGCTTTTCCGGCACAGCGTTCGACAAAATATCCGGCGCGGCGAGCACAGGCAACATGAAAGTTGGCGCGGGCACGCTCACCTCAACCGCCGACGGCGCGCTTCAGTTCGCTTACTCCATTGGCACGACAAGCCAGACCAAACGCCTTGAACGCTTCCGCTTCAGCGCGACCACACCTAACTGCACGAGCACCACCGCCTCCCGTGCCAACGCAACGAATTTCCAAGATATTTGGTTTAACGAAACCGAATCTGGCTGGGGCTTGAGCCTTATTCATCAAGGCACCACCGTTTTTGCCGCGTGGTACACCTACCGCGCCGATGGCACACCGCAATGGCTCTCGGCGATCACCGCATTGCAAGCAGGCACGCCCACCAAATTTTCGGGTCAATTGGTGCGCACCGCAGGCATTCCCCTGCTCAACATCAACGGCGCGGCAGCCGCCACCGGCACACCCGCGTCCGTCGGGACGGTGGATTTCACTTTCACCAACGGCGAAACCGGCACGATGGTCTACACGCTTGATGGCGTGACCCAGACCAAGCCGATCAAACGCTTCGTGTTTTCCAGCCCACAAACCGTCTGCGCCGACACGCCTGCGTCCGTTGCGGAAGTACCCGCGGACGCGGCCAAGCTCAACGCGTACCTTATCTCTGGTCAATACAAATCGTGGAACGGCGAGCCCGCTGTAAAAAACGGAACGAGCGCCCATCAACCCCGGGTGCGCGCGTTCGCCAACCCGATTTTGGAAGCCGCAATCAAGCAAAGCGCAACCAACTACCCCATAGGCTCGGCAACGGTTAAAGAGCTTTACACCGGAAGCGACGTATTGCAAGGCTGGGCTGTAGCGGTGAAGACCGCGAACAACCGTAACCCGCAAGACTGGTATTGGTACGAAGTGTTCAGCACCGCACCAGGCGGCTCGCCGGTCGTCAGCTCAAACGGCGCGAGTGGGTGTGTGGGCTGTCACAGCGCCGGAACGGATTACGTGCGTACCCGCTTTCCGTTTTAAATGTTTTTCAACTAAATACAGTCAAGCCCCGCCGAATCCTGCAACGGAGTGTCGCGCGCGCTCAGGTGTAGCCCGTATTTCGGGTGGCGATTGCGTGCCTACACGGTGGCCCTTCCACCAACCACGTGGGAGACTTCGCCGTTCGCCAAAAACAGTGGATTTTTGGGAGATAAGTTCCAAAAGTAGCCCGTTTTACGCCGCAGGTTTTAGTCAAAAATTCGGCCTAACACCTAGACAATGTAACTCCTAACACGTACATTCCTAACTAGAACATAATTCTATCTAAAAGTTAGGAACGCTGCGTGATTCACCAACCCATTTACAAAATGGCGCTCGATGTTGAGCGCTGTATCGGCTGTCATGCCTGCTCAGTGGCCTGTAAAGTAGAAAACAACGTGCCCCTCGGACGGTTCCGCACTAAAGTTTATTATTGGGATACCGGCAAATTCCCTAAAACCAAGCGCTTCTTTTTGCCTACGCTTTGCATGCAGTGCGAAGATACCCCGTGCCTCAAATCGTGCGATAACAAAGCCATTGAACGTGGAGCCGATGGCATCGTTCGGGTTATTCCCGATAAGTGCGACCACTTGGGCGCCTGCGAGGCAGCATGCCCGTATGGCGCGATTGGTTGCGATGAAAATGATGTGGCCGACAAATGCGATTTCTGCTCCCACCGGCTCAAAGAAAACATGGAGCCCGCGTGCGTAGAAACCTGCCCGGCAGAAGTCTTTCATTTTGGGGATTCAACCGATCCGAATTCTGCGTATTCGAAATTTATGGCCGTACACGGAAAGAATACGAGCGTACTGAAGCCGGAAGAAAACACCAAGCCTTCTGTTCATTACAAAGGGCACAAAAAAGAAATGGAAGTAAAAATCCCGAAAGGGAAAATCCATGATCCGTACAGCTACGAAATCGAAACGTGGACGCAGCTTGCCCCCGAATTCCCCAAGCGCAAACGCGTGATCTGGGCCAAAGCCGATCCGAACGCGAACATTACCATGGCCGATGGCAGCAAACCCACGGGCGGTGCCGCATGAAGCGCCGCGAATTTATGAAAACGGGCTTGGGTGCCCTTTCAACCTTAGCATTAGGCGAAACTATTTTGCTCACAGCGGGCGATGCGAAAGCCTTTTGGAGCGCCAAAAAAAAGGCGCTCTACGGTGAACGTAAAACCAAGCGCCGCCCAAGCGGCAAAGGCCGTTTAGCCAATGACTACAGCAAAGCCGTTATCAAAAAAGGCGTGTGCCTCAATTGCTCAACGGTGTGCGGCATTCAAGGCTACGTGATTGATGGCAAGCTAGTAAAAGTAGGGGGTAACCCTGAAGACCCGAACAACGGAAAGTCTCTTTGCGCAAAAGGCCAAAGCGGGCCAACGATTAACACCTACCCTGATCGGTTGCTCTACCCGATGAAGCGCGTGGGCCCGCGCGGTGAAGGCAAGTGGATGCGCATTACTTGGGACGAAGCCTACGGGATGATCGCCCCGCGCATCAAGAAGGCGATGGATGAGGGCAAGCCCGAAGAAGTGGCCATACAAATTGGCCGCTCTCGCATCGCCGAAGAAATGACCCGCTTTTTAAATGCGATTGGCTCGCCTTCGCTTTTCAACCACCGTGCGCTGTGTTCCTCAAACAAGCGCGCTGCGAACTACGTAAGCCTCGGCGAAACAGATTGGGAAAGCCCTGATTTTGAGCGTGCGAAATATATTCTGAATTTTGGCGCGAATTTCTATGAAGCCCATCAAGGCGCGATTCACGCCGCTAAGCGCATCATTCGCGGGCGCTACGACAACGGCGCGAAGTTAGTCACCTTCGACGTGCGCATGAGCAACACCGCTGGGCGCAGCGATGAGTGGTTTGCGCCTAACGTAGGCAGCGATGGCGCGGTGGCGCTGGCCATGAGCCACGCGATTATGGAAGCCAATTTGCACGACGCGCAATGGCTCGATACGTGGAGCAATATCAATTCCGCTGAAATGAAAGCGTGGCTCGCCCGCTACACCCCGGAATGGGCGGCGGGCATATCCGGGCTTGACGCGTCGGATATTCGGCGCGTGGCCATTGAGTTCGCAAAGGCCGCACCGCGCGCTGTGGCCTTTACTAATCGCGGCTCGGGCGCGCACTACAACGGTTTTAACAATGACCGCGCGGTAATTTTGCTCAACGCTGTGGTCGGCTCTATTGGGCAAGTGGGCGGCTATTGCTACACCGTAGAGCCCACGCGCGTGCCGCCGCTGGTGTTCCCACAGCCGCGCCCGATTCCGCCCTCACCCACCGCAAAAAGCGAGATTGAAAACCCACCTGAATGGCCGCTCGCGAATAAATGGCAGCGCATGAAAGTCGGGCAAATTGTGTATCAATATATCAAGGAAGGACGCGGGAAAATTCAGGTGTATTTCTCCTACACCGTCGCCACGCCGCAAACCTGGCCCGAGGGCCGCAGCACCACTGTTTCGGTGTTGAAAGATGAAAAGCTAATCCCGTTTCATATTTGCTCCGATGTGGTGTATTCCGAGCAAGCGCATTACGCTGATTTAATCTTGCCCGATGCCAGCTACATGGAGCGCTGGGGCTTCGATACCCGCAACAATATGGAGTTGCGCGACTACGTTACGCTGCGCCAACCAATGGTGCCTCCACCGAGCGAGTGCGTAAGTTTTGTTGATTCGATGATTGAAATTGGCAAGCGTATTAGCCCTGAAACGGCTAAGTTTTTTAACTTTAAAAATCACGAAGATTGGATTAAGCAGCGCTGCGAAGGGCTCACCAAGCGCGTGGGTGAGGATGGCTTTGCCTACATGCAAAAGCACGGCGTGTGGCAAGATATGAGTAAGCCAAAATATTATGATCTTTACAACTGGGAATTGACCGAGGCGGAGTTGAAAGACACCCGCGTTGATGCGACAACCCAGCGCGTGCTGAAAAAGGCGGCGGACGGAAAAGAAAACGTGATCGGCATCATGGCGAATGGCAAAGCCCGACGCGGTTTTTTAACGCCCTCGCGCAAATTCAGTGTGTATCACGAGGATATCGAAGCGGCAGCCAAAGCCCGTAATTTCACTGAAGATG
>JANMDS010000081.1:0-8317 GCA_031376405.1 Betaproteobacteria bacterium | reverse complement strand
CCCGGCAGCAATGGCACGTGGATGCAGACAACGCAGAGTGATTTTCAGATGGGAACTAGGACTCTCACAGACACGACCGTGGCGGGCGAGGTCGTGAAGTCATACTTGCGTTCGACCACACGCAAGAACAAGGGCGGCTCCGACATCGTGATGCGTAACAAATCGCCCACACCCGGCATCGCCATGCCCTGCTCCACCTCGGTGGAAAATTCAACGTGCCCCGTGAGCGCAACCAATCGTTGCGCGGTGGGGGTGAGTTCGATTTGTATTTTCATTGTCGGAGAGCAAAAATCTTGCGCAAGAGGTATCTAGGAATTCTCATCAATACCTGCGGCGCAATTTAGCCATCGTCTACCGATTATCTACGCCGATTCGCTCACTACCGCATCGTCGTCATCGCCATCTACAATTTTCTCCAAGCCCACCATTTTTTCACCTTCACCTAAGTTGATGAGGGTTACGCCCTGCGTGCTTCGGCCTAGCTCACGTATGCCTTTTACCGGGGTGCGGATGAGTACACCGCCAGAGGTGATGAGCATCACATCGTCTTTTTTCGTCACCAACGCGACTGCTACCACTTTGCCATTGCGTGCGGATTGCTGGATGGCGATCATGCCTTTGGTGCCCCGTCCGTGGCGGGTGTATTCCACAATCGGCGTGCGTTTGCCGAAGCCGTTTTCAGTCGCGCACAACACGCTTTGCTCTTCATTATCGGCAACCAACATTGCGATCACGCGCTGGGTTTTCTCCATCATCATGCCGCGTACGCCGCGGGCCTGGCGGCCCATGGAGCGCACATCGGATTCTTCAAAGCGCACCGCTTTGCCACCATCGGAGAAGAGCATCACGTCGCACTTGCCATCGGTGAGCGCGGCGCCGATTAAGTAGTCGCCGTCGTCTAATTCCACAGCGATAATGCCGGTTTTTTTAGGACGGCTGAAATCTTCAAGGCTCGTTTTCTTCACCGTGCCAAAGCTCGTCGCCATGAAAATAAACTTGTCCGGCGTGAACGCTTTGACCACCACAATCGCGGTAATTTTCTCTTTTTCTTGCAGCGGGAACAAGTTCACAATCGGCTTGCCGCGCGAATTGCGCCCGCCCTGCGGCACTTCGAACACCCGCAGCCAATAGACGCGGCCACGGTTGCTGAAGCACAAAATCGTGTCGTGGGTGTTGGCCACGAAAAGCTTCTCAATGAAATCGTCTTCTTTGGTGGCTGTGGCTTGCTTGCCCCGGCCGCCACGCTTTTGAGCGCGGTATTCTTCGAGCGGCTGGCTCTTGAAATAGCCGGTGTGGGAGAGGGTGACCACCATATCTTGCGGGGTAATGTAATCTTCTACGGACATATCTTCCGTGTTCATCACAATTTCCGAGCGGCGGGCGTCGCCAAACTTATCTTTGATTTCTTTTAGTTCAGCCGCGATGATCGTTGTCACCCGATCCGGTTTGCCCAAAATATCGAGCAGATCTTCAATGAAATCACACACCTCCTTATATTCAGAGATGATTTTTTCTTGCTCCATGCCGGTCAAGCGCTGGAGACGCATATCCAAAATGGCTTGGGCTTGCGCCTCAGAGAGGCGGTAGCCCTTATCGGCTTCTTGCCAACCAAACTCGGGCCCTAACCCCACCGGGCGGAACGAAGCGGCTCCCGCGCGCTGCAGCATTTGCGTAACGGTGGCGGACTTCCACGCCTTGCCCATTAAGCCGGCTTTGGCTTCTGGTGGCGTGGCCGAAGCTTTGATTAACTCAATCATCGGATCGAGATTGTTCAACGCCACCGCGAGACCTTCTAATATATGGCTGCGGTCTTGGGCTTTGCGTAATTCGAAATTCGTCCGACGGGTAACAACGACGCGGCGGTGGGAGATGAAGTGCTCGATGAACTGCTTTAAGTTCAGCGTGCGCGGCTGGTTGTCTACCAGCGCGACCATGTTCATCCCGAAGCTATCTTGGAGCTGGGTTTGCTTATATAAGTGATTGAGTACGATATCGGGCACTTCGCCGCGCTTCAACTCAATGACCACGCGCATACCGGATTTATCCGATTCGTCGCGCAAATCCGAGATGCCCTCGAGCTTCTTCTCGCGAACGAGCTCGCCAATCTTAATAAGTAGATTGGCTTTGTTCACCTGATACGGCAGCTCATCAATGATGATGGCTTGGCGATTGCCTTTTTCTAAATCCTCCACGTGCGTGCGACCACGCATGATGACCCGCCCGCGCCCCGTGCGGTAGCCTTGGTGAACGCCTTCGAGGCCGTAAATCAGCGCGGCAGTGGGGAAGTCCGGCGCGGGGATAAGCTTAATTAAATCTTCAATCGTGGTGTCGGCGTTTTTCAAAACAGCCAAGCAGCCATCAATAACTTCGCTTAAGTTATGCGGCGGGATGTTGGTGGCCATGCCCACGGCAATACCAGACGAGCCGTTGACGAGCAAATTCGGGAAGCGTGTGGGCAACACCGACGGCTCCATCTCCTTGCCGTCGTAATTCGGCACGAAATCAACGGTATCTTTGTCGATATCGGCCATCAGCTCCGAGGAAATCTTAGAAAGCCGGCACTCGGTGTAGCGCATGGCCGCCGCGTTATCGCCGTCCACCGAGCCAAAATTGCCCTGGCCATCAATCAACATATAGCGCAAGGAAAATGGCTGGGCCATGCGCACCAGCGTATCGTAAATAGCGCTGTCGCCGTGTGGATGGTATTTACCCATCACTTCGCCCACCACGCGTGCAGACTTCACATACGGGCGGTTGAAGACGTTATTGGTCTCTTGCATGGCGAACACCACGCGCCGGTGTACAGGCTTTAGTCCGTCACGTACATCTGGTAGCGCGCGGCCCACGATCACGCTCATCGCGTAATCTAAGTAGGAGGTGCGCATTTCCGACTCAATGCTTATGGGGACGGTTTCTTTGGCGAATTGATCCATGGTTAGACTGATTGACTTTCTTGCTTAGTAACTACACTGCGTAACCACACCACCGCCCGAGGCATCGGGCGAAGCAGCACATTCGGACATTTCAGCGGCAAAACTTCGGTGTTGGAAACCCCGGACAATCTTTGCGCGATTCGATGCACACAAAACAAAAACCGACACCTGCGAGAGCGGGCATCGGCCTACAACAGCTAGTAGTTTAGCAAACAACAAGGGGCTATCGGTAGCAAACGTTGTGTGTTTACTACAGTGTTCCCACGCCTCGAAAACCGCCTGGAATAAGCTCTTTTTCCTGCACCCCTATGGTATATTCACCGCATTCAGTCGGTTAGCGCAGTGGGAGCTGCATAGCCAATTGTCCAGGCTCCAAGTCGTCCATCTGCACACAAATTTTTAAGGAAAACTATGAAACTTCGACTCGTTGCAAGCTCATTAGCGCTCGCGGCCGTGATCGGTGTTCCTGCTAGCGTCGCCTTCGCGCAAGCGAATCCGGCCAACACCGGATACGTGGTGTACGCTACTGGCACGCCAGACAACAACATCGTACGTTCGGCCCGCTATGGCACGAACAACGCCACTTGTAACCTGTGCGTACGCACAGGTTACTGGACCCCAGCAATGGCGATTGCTGAATGCGACCCTGACTTGGTTCAGAAAGCAGCTGCTCCAGCACCTGCTCCTGCCGCGGCACCGGCTCCTACACCCGCGCCAGCTCGCGTTGCTCCGGCGCCAGCCCCCGCTGCCGCTGCACCCGCCGCACCAGCCCCGGCTCCTGCAGCCGCTGCTCCAGCGCCGGTAGCACCGCCAGCGCCCGCCGTTCAGAAAATCACCTTGGCTTCGAAAGCGCTCTTCGCGTTTGACAACGCTACGTTGAAGCCCGAAGGCCAAGCCGTTCTCGACCGCGAAATCGTTTCGCGCATCCGCGAAGTGCAAAAGCTTGAGTTGGTATTGGTAACCGGCCACACGGATCGTTTGGGTTCGCAAGAATATAACCAGAAGCTCTCCGAGCGCCGCGCTGCCGCAGTAGCTGCGTACCTCGCGAGCAAAGGTGTTCCGCGCGACCGTATCGAAACGCTCGGCATGGGCAAAACCCAGCCAGTTCCAGGCGTTGCGTGCAACATGACCAACCGTAAAGCGCTGATCGACTGCTTGCAGCCACATCGCCGCGTTGAAGTGGAAGTAAAAGGCGAAATCGTCCGTCGTTAATACCGGCTAACGTTTCGCAAACCAAAACCCCGCCTCGGCGGGGTTTTTTTATGGGTTTTTAGCGCTGAAATCCAGATACCTACGGCGCAAAATGGGCGTTTTTCGGGAGATATCTCCGAAAAAAGGCGCATTTTGCGCCGCAGGTATTGTTAGTTAATGAGGCGATTGCACGCAATGTTTTGGTGCAGACTTAAGAGTATTGAAACGGAATTACCCTCGAAGTCGTGTTTATGCCTTTGACACGGCCAGAAGCCGTTAAAACGACAGTTTGAACCGTTTAGCCGCTATCCGTTGTCACATTTGAGGGCTATCCTTAAAGCTTCCAAAATCTAAAAGAGACCACCCATGCGTTTATCCTTCGCATTGCTCTCGGCAGTTCAGCGCGCTACCACGCGCATTGCACTCGCCACCGCCGTTTCTGTTGCGCTCCCATTAAGCTTGGCCGCACCTGCAGTCCAGGCGGCGGGGAATGTGGTTGTGAGCCAAATTTATGGGGGTGGCGGCAACACCGGCGCAACCTTCCGCAACGATTTCATTGAGCTCTTTAATCGAAGCACCGCTGCGGTAAACGTAACGGGTTGGAGCGTGCAGTACGCCAGTGCTACCGGCACAACGTGGCAGAAAACCACGTTAAGCGGAACCATCCAACCGGGCCAGTATTTCTTGGTTCAACAAGCTGTAGGCGCCGGTGGAACCACCAATTTGCCTACGCCCGATGTCGTGGGCACGATTCCCATGTCGGGCACCGCTGGCAAAGTTGCGCTGGTATCGAACGATACCGCGCTCGCCTGTGCCGCTGCTTGCGCCAGTAACGCGGCGGTCGTGGATTTTGTAGGATTTGGTAGCACCGCAAACAATTTTGAAGGCACAGGCCCAACGCCCGCCCCATCGAACACCAACGCGGTAGTGCGCGCGGGTAACGGTTGTACCGATGCGGACAACAATGCCGCAGACTTCGCGGCGGCTCTGCCCACCCCACGCAATACTGCTACCGCGCTAAACGTTTGCACGGTTGTGACCAATGCGCCTGTGGTAGCGAGCTGCCCCGCTTCGATTTCGGCAATAACCAATACTGCCAGCGCCACAAACATCAGTGCGACGGATGCCGATAATCTCGTCACCAGCGCTACGATTATCAGCGCGCCCGTAGCGGGGGTTTCGCTCTCAAGCGTTGTGCCCGCAAGCGCGGTGAATACCCCGTTGCAAGCCGCGCTGAGTGTGAACGCCGCTACCGGCAGCTACACGATTCAAGTGCAATTTAGTAATGATGGAGCGCCAGCGCAAACTGCAAGCTGCACGATTACCCTCAACGTCTCGCCGCCCGCTGCTTCGGCACGGATTCGCGATATTCAAGGCGCAAACCACATTTCGCCGTTGGTGGGCCAAGCGGTAACCAACGTGCCAGGCATCGTAACTGGGAAGAAGAGCAATGGCTTCTACATGCAAGATCCACTGCCCGATAGCGATCCGGCGACTTCCGAAGGCATTTTTGTTTTCACGAGCACCGCGCCAACCGCAGTAAACGTAGGCGACGCAGTACGGGTGAGCGGCAATGTAGCGGAGTTCCGCGCAGGCGGCTCGGCAGCCACCAATTCGAGCTTAACGATTACCCAAATCTCTGCGCCCGTTATCGCGGTAGATTCCGTTGGCAACGCCTTGCCTGAGCCCATCCTCATCGGAATCGGCGGGCGCGTTCCCCCAAATATGGTGATTGAAAGTGATGCCAGCTCAGGAAACGTTGAAACGTCCGGCACGTTCAAACCCACCACCGATGGGCTCGATTTCTGGGAGAGCTTAGAGTCAATGCGCATTCGCATTGTGAACGCAGTGGCGGTTGGCCCCAGTAACGATTTCGGCGAAATCCCGATCATTGGTGACAATGGTGCCGCAGCTACGTTGCGTAGCGTGCGCGGTGGCGTTATGGGCACCGCGACCGACGGAAACCCCGAGCGAATTTTGATTGACGACTCCATCGTACCTGCGCCTACGATTCCGGCGACGAATGTAGGCGATGGCTTCGCCGAAGTGGTAGGTATCGTTGACTATAGCTTCAACACCTATAAGCTCAATATCACGCAACCAATTGTGGTCATCCCTGGTGGTATCGCCGCAGAAATTACCCAGCCGCAAACCACGAATCAGCTTGCCATCGCTGCGTACAACGTTGAGAACTTAGACCCGAATGATCCCCCTGCAAAGTTCGCCACTATTGCCACGCAAATTGTCAATAATTTGAAAACGCCGGATATCATCGGCATGACGGAGATTCAAGACAATAACGGGGCAACGAACGATGCGGTGGTCGATTCCAGCCTAACGCTGCAAACGCTCATCAACGCGATTACCGCTGCGGGCGGGCCGACCTATAGCTTTCGGCTAATTAACCCAGTTGACGATCAAGACGGCGGCGAGCCCGGCGGCAATATTCGCGTAGGCTTCCTCTACAACCCCGCGCGGGTCACGTTCGTAGACCGTGCGGGCGGCACATCAACGACTGGAATTACCGCAGTGAACGCGAGCGGCGTAGCGCAACTTTCTGCAAGCCCAGGCCGGATTGACCCAACCAATACGGCGTTTAACTCCAGCCGCAAGCCATTGGCCGCAGAGTTCTTATTTAATGGCCGCACGGTGTTCGCCATCGTAAATCACTTCAACAGCAAAGGTGGGGACAACTCACTCATGGGTCGCTACCAGCCGCCCGTGCGCTCCTCGGAAGTGCAGCGCACGCAGCAGGCCACGATCGTTGCCAACTTCGTGCAATCGCTCACTACGATTGATCCAAAAGCAAATGTAGTGGTACTGGGTGATTTGAACGATTACGAATATTCGCCTGCGCTTGTGATTTTGAAAAATGCCGGACTGACCGATTTGATCGAAGGCTTGCCTGCGAACGAGCGCTACACCTACGTGTTCGAAGGCAACTCGCAAGCGCTCGACCATATTATGGTGAGCGCAAATTTGATGACCAAGGCTGCACCGATCTACGACATCGTTCACATCAACGCCGAGTTTGCGGGCCAAGCCAGCGATCATGATCCAGAAGTGGTGCGGCTCACACTTCTTCCCCCTGGCATCGACGTAACGAGCAGCGTACAAATCGCGCGCTCGGGGCTCGTTCTCAACCGCGCAACGAACGTATTTAGTGGCACGATCAGCATTAAAAACACTTCGACTGCAACGATCAACGGCCCTATCAATGTGCTGCTACAAAACCTTTCAGCGGGCGTGACGCTCACCAACGCGGCGGGAACCGAAGGTGGTGTGCCCTACATCACCGGCACCGGGCCGATTGCACCTGGTGCAACGCTCACGCTACCCGTTACCTTTACCAATCCGGCTCGGGTACCACTTAACTACGATGTGCGCGTGGTTTCGGGCAACTTCTAATTCATAAAAAACGAGGACTACAAACATGAAGACTTCAATTCGGCAATTTTTAGTTTCGCTCGCGGGGGCGAGCGTACTGGGTTTATTGAGCGGCACGGCAGCAGCGGTACCGGTTGTGTACGACGTAAGCGTAAACACCAGCGTGTATACCGGAACGGCGGGCTATCTTGATTTTCAATTTAACCCTGCGGTGGCCACCGCGCCCCAAGCCACGGTTACGATCACTAACTTTTCACCGTTTGCCATTGCTCAAGGCGCACCCGTACTCGATGGCGGCGCTGCAGGCAGCCTCGGCTCCACCGCCACGATTACTAACTCCGCCGCGTTCAACGCGTTTTTTCAAGATGTGATTTTTGGCGCGGGTTTTTCATTCCGCATCGCATTTGATGGTACCTTTCGAACCGCACCCAGCCCCGATGGCACGTTGTTTTCACTCAACTTGCTCGATTCGTCTTTCAACCCCCTAGGCCTGGGCAATCCGTTAGGTGCGAGCCTTTTGAGTGTGAATCTAAGCGAGGGCAATGTATTTGTCGGCACGAATGCAGCGCCTGTGGGCAACAACGCCGGTGTGGTCGTTCGTGGAGTGACCACACATGTTCCCGCACCGGCCTTGCTTTGGTTACTCGCCGTTGGTTTTGTGGTCCTGCGCCGCCTGCGCTGAGCGTTCGTTTGGTCGATAAAAAACGCAGCCCAGGCTGCGTTTTTTTATCCATACCTGCGGCGCAAAAACGGCGCCCGCCGCTAACTCCAAACGCAACACATTGAACGGAGACAATGTGTTGTAT
>JANMDS010000062.1:0-13065 GCA_031376405.1 Betaproteobacteria bacterium | reverse complement strand
GTAAGTAAGGGTCGTATCGAGGGCGCGGTAAAACTGCCTGCCGAGGGCAAAAATTTTCGCGCGTACTCACTATTTGCTCACGGAGTAGGCAGAACATTTGTGCACTCAAGCGTATCCGCCATTGTCGTTGAGGCGTACGCTGAAATGGAAACCTTACGCCCGAGTACGCGATTTGTATATGGTGAAACCGGCTGGAAAGAGGGGGGACGTTTTCGGCCTCATCGAACACATCAGAACGGATTATCGGTGGATTTTTTTGTACCTATCGTTAATGCACGTGGGCAAAGCGTTGACTTCCCCAATACCGTCTTGAATCGATTCGGCTACGATATTGAGTTCGATTCGCAAGGCGTATTGGAAAGCTATCGTATTGATTTTGAGTCGCTCGCAGACCATCTTTATGCTCTTCACGCGGTTGCATTACAAAAGAAAGCAGGAATCTCGCTTGTTATTGTTGATCCAGACTTTCTGCTGAATCTCTTCAAAACCCGGCGTGGAGAATATTTGCGCAAACATCTTCCCTTCATGAAAGGAAAGCCTTGGGTGCGTCACGATGAACATTACCACGTCGATTTTTCGATCCCGTGCAAGCCTTGAAGCTGAACTTTTTTAGCCTGGAATAGCAAGGGGAAATCCGGGGCGTGTTTGCATCGCCACCAAGTTTCGCCTAACGGCGAGTTACTTTTCTTGCTTCGCCAGGAAAAGTAACCAAAAGAAGGCGACCCCGGTTCTGCGTTTTTTCGCAAAAAACCGCGAAAAAAATCACTTGCGCGCTTCGTCTTGCTCGGACGCCGCACAAACTCGCGCACGCGCGCGATCAAGCGCGTGAGCTCAAACAGCGTGCGGCATTTAGCCCGTGCAAGACTCCAGTGCTCAGCGCTCCACAGGGGAAGTGAATCAAAAGCTCGAGAGATTTTGGATAAAACCTGCGGCGTAAAACGAGTCCGTTTTAAACTTTATCTCCCGGAAAACGGGCGCTTAATCTCGCGCACGTCAAAATACACCCTGTGATCCCCGCCGAATTCCTGCAAACGCTCCTCGCCCACGTCGATATCGTTCCGATTATCGACCGTGCTGTGCCGCTTAAAAAAGCGGGGGCGAACTATGCGGCGTGTTGCCCGTTCCATAAGGAGAAGTCTCCCTCCTTCACCGTCTCGCCGAGCAAACAGTTCTACCACTGCTTTGGCTGCGGCGCGCATGGCACGGCGATTTCGTTTTTGATGGAATACCAGGGCAAATCCTTTCCCGATGCAGTGGAGGAGCTTGCGAGCGGCGTAGGCATGGAAGTGCCGCGTGACGAGCGTTCGCGTGAGGCGGCGCAGGCTGCGGGCGGATTATTTGAAGTTTTGCTTACGGCCGCGCAACATTACAAAACCGAGCTTAAGAAAAGCGATACTGCGAAAGACTATTTCCGCAGCCGGGGCGTGTCTGGCGAAATCGCGCGCACGTTTAACTTAGGTTTCGCACCGGACAAATGGCAGGGCTTAGCCGAGGCATTTGAAGAGTACAAAGATGCCGCGCTCGATCAAGCAGGATTGGTGATCGTGGGCGATGGCGATAAGCGCTACGACCGTTTTCGTGGGCGGGTGATGTTCCCGATTATGAACCAACAAGGGCGGGTGATCGCGTTTGGTGGGCGGGTGTTGGGCGAAGGCGAGCCAAAATATTTGAACTCACCGGAGACGGCGGTGTTCAGCAAAGGCCGCGAGCTCTACGGTTTGTATCAAGCGCAAAAAGCCATTCGCGATGATGAACGCGTGCTCGTTGTTGAAGGCTACATGGATGTGATCGCGCTCCATCAATACGGCATTGGTTACGCGGTAGCCACGCTCGGTACGGCGACCACTGAGCAACATATTGAGCGGCTATTCCGGCTTGCGGATGAAGTGGTGTTTTCATTCGATGGAGACAAAGCGGGCATGCGGGCGGCCTGGCGCGCACTCGAAAATGCCTTCCCCGCACTGCAAGATGGCAAGGCGGTGAAGTTCCTCTTTTTACCGCCGGAGCACGACCCCGATAGCTACATCCGCGAACACGGCACCGATGGTTTTGCCCAGCGCGTGCGCGAGGCCGAGCCGCTTTCGAAATATTGGCTGCGCACGCTGCAAGAGCGCCACCCGGATGATTCGCCCGAGGCCCGTGCCGCACTCCTATCCGATGCAAAAACGTATTTGGAAAAAGTGAGTGCGCCGCTCATGCGTGATGTGCTCATGCGGGAAGTAGCGAACGCAGCGCGCGTGGACGCAGGCGAATTTGGCCGTGGCTTAGCCCCGCTCGCCGCGCCGCCTGCGCGCAACAAACGCGACGACGATGCGCATGAAACTGCCACGCCATTTCGTCCGATGGAAAATCAAGAGTACCGGCAACAAGCCTGGCAACCGAACCCGCCGCCCTCGCAGCAAAGCTACGGTGGGGAGATGCCGCGCGTCGGGCAAGGCCAAAACCAAAAGCCCAGTCGTTGGCAAAAAGGACCAAAAAATTATGCGAACGAACGCCCCGCCCCGCGCGCCGTGCCGCTCTCAGTGTATGAGCGTTTGTTGCGGCTCGGCCTCGAAGCGCCCGAGCTCTTGCTCTCGCTGGAAGACGAAGATATCGCAAGCTCACACCCCGACGCGCTGCTATTACAAAGTGCGGTGCGTTTAACCAAAACCGCGCCGCAAGTGATTAAAAGCGCAGCCGAGCTCATCATGCTCGCGGTAGATGAAAATTTGGCAAACGCGCTGGAAGAAAAAGTACAAGCCGCAATGGGCGGCGCGACGCTGGTTGGTAAACCATTAGAAGATGAGTGGCGCGCACTAGTAGAGCGCGCACGCGAAGAGGCGAAAGCGCCGGCGGGCGTACGTTTGTATATGAACCCTAATAACCGCGCGCCGAGTTGAAAGTACGTCAGTCATTCGCTATATTCGATTTGCAATGCTTTCGCAAAGCATTTTGAAATCTTGAGTAGCGCGAAGCTTGGCTCTAGTGCACCAATAGAGACTTTTCACTCGGCGAAGAACAAAGGAGACGCAACTGATGGGTAACGATAATGAGGGGGCTGCAGAGGCGCGTGCGGACGCGTTGGCTAGAAGACTCGAAGCGCGTGCGGAGGCTCAAGCGGCGCAAGCCGAAGCGCAACGATTAGCCGCTGAGGCGGCGCGTGTGGAAGCTGAACGGATCGCTGCGCACCAGTCTCAGCAGTCGCATACAGGGCAGAATTACAGTGTTCAGACAGCTGTTGCTCGCTTCACCTGGGATCCCACTGGACAGATTGGCGATGATCGTGAGGCGCATCACGACGACGGGCAGGAGCACCCAGACGAGGACGCGATTCGCGACAGAGAAGCCTTGCATGAAGCGAAGCGCGATGCATGGTTAGCACGCGCGGATCGTTTAAACCGTCAAGGTAAAGTTCTGGCTGCAGGTCGAGCGCTGGGTCACGCTGAATGGCATGGCTGGAGGTGTGAGCCGTAGGAGTTTTTAAGATACCTGCGGCGCAAAAACGCCTCTCTGTAGCGATTATCTCCTGAAATACTAGCTAATTTTCAAGAGATATTTTTTGATTGGCGCGGGTAGTCCTTGCGTGGCAAGCGTGGCGCGTGAGATTGCACTGAGCACGGTTGTCGTGCCAGTTTTGCGTAGACTCACCCGTAGCGGATACAGCGTGAGCCGGTAGTGGGTGAAGGCGTGTTCTATTGGTACATCCGCTACGCATTTCTCGCGTAGCGCATGCGTGCTAAGCCAGGCTCTTGCGTTCGCTTCCGAATCAAATTCCGGCAGTGAAAGCAAGCCGCCCCAGATGCCTTGATCGGGACGGCGCTCTAGATAAACGTGCTCAGAATCCAATAATGCCACCACCCATTTTGTTTTATGGGGCAACACTTTAGTCGGGCGCGGCGCGGGGATTTCATCTACGCGCTGCGTTGCGCGCGCGTTGCAGTCGGCGCTCACTGGGCAGCGCATGCACAGCGGCGCGCTGCGTTTACACACCTGCGCACCCAAATCCATCATGCCTTGCGTGTAGCTGCGCATCTGCGCGTGCGTAGCCTTTGCGGGCACGCGCTGCGCGGCTTCGGCCCACAGTTTTTCTTCGACCGCGCGTACGCCTGGGAAGCCTTCGATCCCAGCGTGTCGTGCAAGCACACGTTTTACATTGCCATCCAAAATCGGAACGCGCGCACCAAACGCAAACGCGGCAATGGCGTTGGCAGTGGAACGACCAATGCCAGGCAAAGTTGCAATTTTTTCCGCATCGTTCGGGAACGCGCCATCAAACTCGCCAACGAGCATTTTTGCTGCGGCGTGTAGGTTACGGGCGCGGGCGTAGTAGCCCAAGCCCGCCCAGTGCGCGAGTACGTTTTCTACCGGCGCATGCGCGAGAACATGTACGCTTGGGAAGGTTGAGACGAAGCGCTCGAAATAGGGAATGACTGCGGCGACTTGAGTTTGCTGCAACATAATTTCCGACAACCAAATGCGATAGCCATCATCGGTGTTTTGCCACGGGAGCGCGTGCCGCCCGTGGGTGCGCTGCCACGCGACAACACGCGTGGCGAACGGCTTTATCACGCTAACGGGCTAGACGTTGCTTGGCGCGCGCGGCAGCATCAGACGTAGGGTGAAGCTTCACAACATCTTGCCACATGCGGCGGGCTTCACGCGTATCGTCCAATTCAGAAAACGAATTGCCAATGCTTAATATGGCATCTGGCACGCGATTGCTATCGGGGAACTGCGCAATGAGCGCGCGATGGGTGTTAATTGCAGCGCGAAATTCGCGTGCCGCAAACTGCGAATTACCCCACCAATATTGGGCGGCGGGTAAAAGTGTGGAACGCGGATACGCTTTCACGAAATTAGAAAACCCCACGCTGGATTCTTTAAACTTTCCGGCGCGGAACTCAGCCAATGCCGAATCAAACGCGCGCTGCTCGGCCAGGCCATCGTTCACGGGTTGGGCGGGCTCGGGCGTTGGTGGCGCAACAGCCGCAACCGGCGCAGGCATCGTCGGCGGAACCGCAGCAGCAGCAAGCTTGGAAATTTCGGTGCGCATGCCATCGAGCGCTTGCGTGAGGGCTTTGTTTTGCTCAGCAAATTGAGCGGATTGGGTTTCTACTTTTCGTAAACGCGTATCGCTATCCTGGTACAAATCCCGTGCTCGCTTTTGTGAATTTTCAAGCTCATTGGTGAGCACCTCTTGCATGCCCCGCAACTTCGCCACTTCAACTTTCAACACTTCAAGTTGATTAAACAAATCAATCAGCGAGCGCGATTTAGCAACGGCTTCCAGTTCGGTAATTCGTGCTTCTACTTGGCTTTGTTGCGTGCGGGTTAGATCGCGCAATTGCTTGATCTGTGCGCGGGCTTCATCATCATCGAACATGCCAGCATGCGCGAATGATGCGAGTAAAAATGTACTAAAACCTGCGGCGCAAATAAGCCGCATTTTCGAATTTATCTCCCCAAAAACTGCCATTTTTTTACTCTCCTGGGTAGGCTAGATCAGCGCGGCGGTTTGCGCGCCAAGCTTCTTCGCTCGTGCCCGTCATCGCAGGTTTTTCTTCGCCGAAGCTTACCGTTTCAATTTGGGTTTCATTCACGCCGAGCAACACGAGTGAACGCCGCACGGCATCGGCGCGGCGCTGCCCTAAGGCTAAGTTGTATTCGCGGCTGCCGCGCTCGTCCGTATGGCCTTCGATCCGCAAACGAGTGGCTTTGTTGGTTACCAAATATTTGGCGTGTGCTTCGATAATCGCGCGGTATTCTGCGCTCACTACAAAGCCATCGTAATCAAAGAAAATATTGCGGCGCGAGAGCAAACTATTGGGATCACGCAGTGCGGGGTCACCGCGCCCGCCGGCATTGGTTGTAGCAGTCACTGCCGGCGCAATCGGTTGCGTAGCAATTGCGGTGGAGTTAATTCCGCTGGTTGTAGGACTCGTGGGGTTTGCCGCGCGCGGTCCACCTGGCACGCCGGTTCGATCTTCCACGTCAGCGTTTTTGGTGGTCGTTGCATCCGGGGTTGAGCACGCTGCGAGCGTGAGTACGGCCAAAGCGGCCAAAAAACCTGCGATTTTCATGTTCTTTTCTCCTTGTTATGCTTACTGCACGATCGGACCCCATGCTGGCTCGCGAATATCGGAGCCCGCGCTGGAGATACGTTGCTTGATACGACCATCTACCGAAACTAAACCGAGCACGCCCCGACCACCCTGCATCGATGCGTAAAGAATTGTTTTCCCATTAGGCGCGAACGTGGGCGATTCGTCAATGCCGCCGGCGGTGAGAGTTTGCACTTGTCGGGTCGCAAAATCTTGCACCGCAATCATTTCACGATTGCCTTCGCGACGGATAAACACAAAGCTCTTGCCATCGGGGGAAACACGCGGCATCGCGTTATATGCCCCTTCAAAAGTAAGCCGCTCGGCTGCACCGCCTGCCACTTTTTGCCGGTAAATTTGCGGGGATCCCCCACGATCCGAGGTGTAGAGCAAATACTCGCCATCAGGAGTAAACGCTGGCGAGGTGTCGATCACGCCAGAAGAGGTGAGCCTGCGCGGCGTGCCACCTTCAGCGCTCAGCACATACACCTGCGTTGGGCCATCTTGCGTGAGTGCAACCGCCAATTGCGAACCATCGGGGCTCCACGCCGGCGCGGAGTTACTGCCTTTGAAGTTTGCAACCGCACGGCGCTGCCCTGTGGTGACATCGTGCACCCACACAACGGGTTTGCGAGATTCAAATGACACATAGGCTAACCGCCGCCCGTCAGGGCTCCAAGCGGGTGAAATGATGGGCTCGGGCGAAGTGAGCACGGTGGCCGGATTTTCGCCATCGGAGTCGGCCACTTGCAGGCTGAAATTACGGCCATTTTTTGCAACGAACGCAATGCGGGTGGAAAACACGCCTGGCACGCCTGTTAATTTCTCAAAAACTTGATCGGCAATTTTATGGGCGACCGCGCGCATATCGCGTGCCCCTACCGTAAACGAAAAGGCGAGCTGTTGCTGGTTAGTTGCCGCATCAGTTAAGTAGTAGCGCACCTCATACCGACCGTTCGCCGTTGATGCGACGGAGCCCACCACGACCGCATCGGCGCCGCTGGTTCGCAACTGCGCGATCTCTGCAGCCACGGGGGTGGCCGAGCGCGGAGCACTGCGGGTATCAATATTTTTAATCAAACCGCTACGCTGAAAATCGGATTGAATCACTTGCGCGATTTGACCGCCTAAGCTCGTATCACCTGCAAAGCCCACGGTGGCGACTGGGATTTGCGTGGCGCCTACGCCGGTAATTTCAATCGTGAGCTGCGCGTGCGATGCGCTGCTCAGCGCGATCACAATAAAAAAAACGACGCGTTGGCCTAAAAA
Organism: Betaproteobacteria bacterium; assembly: GCA_031376405.1. Lineage (GTDB taxonomy): Bacteria > Pseudomonadota > Gammaproteobacteria > Burkholderiales > Casimicrobiaceae > JANMDS01. Next base: position 5,716 of record JANMDS010000062.1, on the reverse strand, counting down.
TTTAAAGAGGGAAATCGACATAGTTCTATTATTTTCCAATTACGCCGCCGATGCCAGATTTCACCGATAAAGCGTTGAGAGCAGCCGATGCAGCGTCGCGTGAACGATACGGCCCGATGCGCACCCTAGCTAAGCCTTCGTGCTGCACAATCTGCGGTGCAGCACCCACCGCATCGGACACCGGCAGGCTCACTTTGTTCAAAAATGCCTGCGCGTTGGCGGCGTTCCCAAATGCGGCGAGCTGGATGTAGTATTGGCCGTCGGACTCGACGGCAACGATGTCGCGCACAGGCGACGGCGCTGGTGTCGGGGTTACCACGTTTGGTTGCAGCACAGAGCCCGCGCCGGTATCGAGCAACTCGATTTCCACCCGCGCTGAGCCTTTACGGGTGTAACCCAACTTCGCGGCCGCAGCATATGAGAGATCAATCACGCGCCCCTGCAAAAACGGCCCGCGATCATTGATGCGCACCACCGTAGTCCGCCCGTTTTCTAGATTTGTCACGCGGGCATACGAAGGTAGTGGCGCGGTGGGGTGAGCAGCGGTCATCGCGTAAAGATCGTACGTCTCACCATTGGCAGTTTTTTGTCCGTGAAATTTTCGCCCGTACCACGATGCGATGCCGATTTCGCGCACATTTTGCACGCGGGTATAGGGGACGTACTGCTTGCCGAACACTTCGTAGGGTCGGTTCGCAAAGCGATGCAGCGGCTCAGCGCGCGGAATCGCATCTATCGCGCCTTCGAGCGCTTCTGGGGCGATATCTGGAGGCCCATCGTTTGCGTAATATTTGCCTCCGGATTGTGCTGTTGGCAGCGGAGCCTGTGGTGTGGTTTTGGTGGTCGTGCCGCAGGCAACGATCAAAAAACAACCGATCACACACGCGATGCGCTGCATCATGTTTGTACCAGCTTGCGGTGACCATCGATGCTCATGAGTAAGCCCAGACCCACGAAGAGGGTGATGAGGGCGGTGCCGCCGAAACTCACCCACGGCAGCGGCACGCCCACCACCGGCAAAATGCCGCTCACCATGCCCATATTCACAAACGCATAGGTGAAAAACATGAGCGTAATTGCACCTGCGAGCAGCCGACCAAACAACGTTGATGCGTTTGCCGCGATGATAAATCCGCGCGCAAACAAAGCCAGGTAGAGCACAAGCAACACTAAATTACCGATCAAACCAAACTCTTCGCTGTACACCGCGAAAATGAAATCGGTGTGGCGTTCAGGCAAAAAATCGAGGTGAGTTTGGGTGCCGCGCAACCAACCTTTGCCAGTGAGTCCGCCCGAGCCGATGGCAATGGTGGACTGCGTGATGTGATAGCCCTGACCGAGCGGATCGGTGGATGGATCGATCAGCGTCATGATGCGGTCACGCTGATAATCGTGTAAGCGGCTCCATACAAGCGGGAGTGAAGCGCCGAGCAATGCGGTAAGACCGAGTATGACCTTCCAACTCAACCCTGCAAGCAGCAACACATACGCGCCGGATGCGCCGATGAGCAGTGCGGTGCCCAAATCTGGTTGGCGCACGATGAGTGCAAACGGCACGCCAATTAGCAGCGCGGCTATGAAAAAGTCGCGCGGGCGAAGTGACGTTTCGTGGCGATTGAAATACCACGCTAGGATAAGCGGTAGGGCAATTTTCATAAGCTCGGAGGGCTGAATCGTGGCCACACCTACATTGAGCCAGCGCCGCGCTCCGTTGATTACGAGTCCAAACGCGGTCACCCCTATTAACAAACAAAGCGCGACAACATACATGGGCACCGCAAAGCGTGCCAGCAATTGCGGCGGTGTATTCGCCAGCGCCCACATGATGGCGAGCGCGATACCAAGCTTGCTCATTTGCCCCCACACGCGCGGCATCGATTCGTTACTAGCGCTGTAAAGCGTAATCATGCCGAGCGCACAAATTGTCATCGCAATGGAGATGAGTACCGGATCAAGTTTTCCGGTGAGACGATCCCAAATTTGCCCGAGCATAACGGCTTACCTCGCGGCTACTTTAGCGGTGGCGCTGGTGTTAGCAACGTCGCCGTCAGGGCCGACTTTGCCCAGCATGTGGAAGTCCAACACCTTGCGGGCGATCGGCGCGGCACTTTGCGAGCCGAAGCCGCCGTTTTCAACCAAAACCGCGATTGCAATCGTGGGTTTATCAAGCGGCGCAAACGCGACGAAAAGCGCGTGATCACGCAGGCGCTCATCGATCTTGCTCGCTTCGTACTTTTGCCCTTTTAAGCTGAACACCTGCGCCGTGCCGGTTTTGCCACCATTGGTATAGGGCGCGCCCTTGAACACCATGGCGCTAGTGCCTTCCTTGTTTACTCCAGCCATTGCATTTTTAATCACGTTTACGTACTCTGCTTTCAACGCAATCGTGTCTGTGGGCTTAGGTTCCGTTAACCGTCGCTCACCGGAACGCGAGTCTTGTATGGCCTTTACGAGATGCGGCTTGAACACGACGCCGTTGTTTGAAAGCACAGCCATCGCGTGGGCGATTTGCAGTGGCGTATACGTGTTGTAGCCCTGCCCAATGCCTGCAGAAACGCTATCGCCTGCGTACCATTTCCGATGCTCTTCGCGATACTTCGCGGCACCATAGTATTTGCGCTTCCACTCACGCGTAGGTAACACACCAATCAACTCGCCCTCTACATCAATGCCAGTTTTACGGCCAAAGCCAAATGGTCTTAAAAAATCAGCCTTCTCGTCAATATCCATATCGGCGGCGAGTTGGTAGTAATAGGTATCGCACGAAACCACAATGGATTTGTACATGTCCACAATTCCGTGCCCCCCTGGCTTATCGTCATTAAAACGATGTGAAGAGCCGGGCAGATAGAAGTAGCCCGGATCGCTAATGGCCGAGCTTGGCGTGCGCAAACCCATTTCCAGTGCAGCGAGCGCGAGAAATGGTTTGAAGGTAGAGCCCGGTGGGTAGGCGCCACGTAGCGGGCGGTTAAGGAGCGGTTTGTCGGGCGATTCGTTGAGCGCTTTCCAGCTTTCAGGATCAATGCCTTCGACAAATAAGTTTGGATCATAGCCAGGCTTACTCACGAATGCGAGCACGTCTCCCGTGGAGGGCTCAATGGCCACCAACGCACCGCGTTTGTCTTCAAATGCTTTTTCTGCAATCGCTTGCAGCTTGATATCGATGGAGAGTTGCAAATTGTTGCCGGCCACGGGTGGTTTGCGTGAGAGCACTCGCACCGCCCGCCCGCCTGCGTCCACTTCCACCTCATCAATCCCAGTAATGCCGTGAAGCTCAGTTTCGTAAGAGAGCTCAACCCCAGCTTTACCGATGTAGTCGGTGCCACGATAAGCACCCATTAAGTTCGCTTCGGCGAGTCGTTCTTGGTCTTTTTGACTCACGCGCGCGATGTAGCCCAATACGTGCGAGGCGGATTCACCCATCGGATATTGCCGAAACGCACGGGAGCGAATTTCTACCCCAGGAAAACGAAAGCGATTGGCCGCCACTTTAGCCACTTCTTCTTCCGAGAGACGGGTGCGCAGCGGGAGCGTTTCAAAGTTTTTCGCCTCCTCCATGAGCTTGCGAAAGCGGCGGCGGTCTTTTGGGGTAATCTCAACGTATTCGGCGAGCTTATCAATCGTCTCGTCGAGATTCTGGATTTTGCTGGGAATAAGCTCCAAGGTGTAAGCGGCGTAATCGTTTGCGAGCACAACACCGTGACGATCGGTGATGATGCCGCGGCTTGGCGGCACGGGGATATTGGCAATGCGGTTGCTCTCCGCGAGCGTTTGGAAATGCTGGTGCTTATAAACCTGCAACCAAATGAAACGCCCCGCCAACACGCCAAATGCAGCGAACACCAACACGCCTACGAGTAACAAGCGGCTTTGAAAGCGCTTGAGTTCGTATTGCGGGTTGCGCAGTTCAGAGGCCATTTTTGGGGAGATAAAGGTTAAAAGTGCCTTGTTTTGCGCCGCAGGTTTTGCGTGATTTATTCATCATTGGTGGGCCGTTGTGGTGCCTGCAACAAAAGCGTAAGCACAGGCCAAATCAGCGCGCCGGATACGCCTGCGATCCAAATCGTCCAGCTTGGCAATGGCGCGCCACTCATTGCTCGCGTGGCTACGACAACTAGCTGAGCCACCCAAAGCAAGATCAGCACATGCAGCGCTTGCGGCCAAAGCGGAAAGCGCAACACGCGGCGGTGAAAAAACTCCGCTGCGAACGCCAAAATCGCATACGCTAACGCGTGTTGACCAAGCAGATTGCCCTCCACGACATCGGTGAAAAGTCCGCACACCCACGCCACCCCCACGCCCACCAACCGGGGCTCGCGAATACACCAATAGAGCAAGGTTAGCGCGAATAAATCTGGGCGAACGATCGCGCCCGAACCTGTCCACGGCAACAAATTGAAGATGAACGACACCACTAGCGTGAGCGCGACCCACCACGGATTGACCGGAAGCAAAATCTCTTCGGGCTTTTGACGACGAATAAGCTTATCGAGCGAGGCCATTATTTCTTTCCGCCCGCCTTGCCCTTGGGTTTCTCCGGCTCTGGTGCAGGCTTAGGGATCTCTGGTGGCGCGGCCGGCGTCTCGAGAACCAGCACTTGTCGGCTTGCTTGTAACCCAGCCAGCGGCGCACACTGCACGCGCAAAAACAACTGTCCTGGATCACGACTTACACTGCTGACTTTCGCCACAGCAAGCGCGGGCGGATACAACCCATCCACACCAGACGTGGTGAGCAAATCGCCCACTTGCACGTCCACCGAAGGCTGCACATAGCGTAGCTCCGGTGGCTGCTCCGCGCCGCGTCCAAACATGACCAACCGCACACCGGTTCGGTCATTACGCACGGGAATCGCCAAATCTTTTTCAGTCACGAGCGTAACCTCCGCCACGAGCGGATGCAGGCGTGTAACTTGGCCGACTACCCCTGACGCATCAATTGCCGCTTGCCCCAACTTGATGCCATGCTGCGCACCACGATCAATAAAAGTATGTTGTGAAAACGGATCGCGCCCAGCGCTCATAATTTGCGCCGCTACACCGCTTAACTTTGCTTCAGTGCGCAACGAAAGTAAGGCGCGAAGCCGCGCGTTTTCATCCTCTAGCGCTTTGTAGCCTTGCACCGCTTGGGCATCTTTGAGCGCGCGCTGCCTAAGTGCGTCGTTTTCGCTTTGCACCGCATTTCGAGATTCGAGCCATGTTGCCCCTGCGCGCCATGCATTAAGCGGCATGAGCGCTACCGATTGCATCGGGTGTACGATGGAGGCAATCACGCTGCGCACAGAGTTGAGCGTGCGAAAGCGGCTGTCGATGAACATGAGCACCAACGCCGCCAGCCCGAAAAGGGTGAGCCGAGCCAGCGGACTTGGGCCCCTGGCAAAAAACGGTTGCGGGCTGGTGGACATATGCTGCTCAGTGAGCCGAGAATTTTTCTTGGTTCACTTTAAACGCCCGCCTTTTCGAAATTAGTTAGATTGATCGCCAGTGAAAATCGTAGAAAGCTGCTCAATGTTTTCAAGCGCTTTTCCACAACCACGCACCACACAGGTGAGCGGATCATCCGCCACGACAACCGGCAGTCCGGTTTCCTCCATCAGGAGGCGGTCGAGGTCGCGCAGCAGCGCGCCGCCGCCGGTGAGCACCATGCCCTTCTCGGCGATGTCGGCGCCGAGTTCGGGCGGGGTCTGTTCCAGCGTGCTTTTCACCGCGCTGACGAT
>JANMDS010000429.1:0-4607 GCA_031376405.1 Betaproteobacteria bacterium | reverse complement strand
GTGATCGATGCCGAAACGTTGAACAAAAATCCGCAAATCGTACTGACAGAAGAAAGGCGGGTGTTGCTGGCTAATGGCGACATCGGTTACGCACTCAACATGAGTCCAAAGCAAGGCCGCGAGTGGCATGTTTACCGCGCCTCGGGCGAGCTACGCGACCCGCGTTGGGTTCCAACGCCGTGGTGGGAACGTGATAATTGGTACAAGGGCACAACCAACCCCGATCTAGGTGTTCTGGGTTATGAAGCGCAGTATCTCGGCGATGCGCGGGTGCTCCAGTTCGGCGATATCACCAAGCTTGAAATGGTGAACGTAAAAGAAGAAATCTTGCCCAATGATCGTCTAATCGCCGCGCCGGTTCCAGAAAAGCTCTCTTATGTGCCCCGTGCGCCTGAGAAAAATGTTGATTCGGTTGTCATCAAGCTCAATGGGCCGATTGCTGAGGCCGGGAAAGGCTCGGTTGTTGCGTTGGCCGTGGGTGCAAAAGACGGGCTTGAAGTGGGGCATGTGGTGTCGTTTTACCGGCCTCCACGCCAGGTCGATAACCCGCGCTACATCCGCCCGCCTGTGCTCGCCACGATTGGTTTGGTAGGCCTGGAGCCTAATCGGGAACCTCAGTATTTAACGCTACCTGCAGAGCGCATTGGGCTTGGTTTTGTGTTTCGTACCTTCGATCGGGTCGCGTATACCTATATCGTCTCCTCATCATCTATGGTGCGAGTAGGCGATTTTGTGCGCAACCCATAGCCTGACCTTTGTATTTCGAAATTGCAGTGACAACAATAATTCGCTAGGAACAGATAAAAGTGCAAGTTGATTCACGTATCGAGGCATGGTTACGTCTAAGTCTGATACCAGGCTTAAGCACCTCCGCAGCCCATAAGCTACTTACTTATTTTGGCTCCATCGAAGCGGTTTTTGAGGCCAGTAAACCCTCATTGGGCGCCGTCGTTACGCCCCGCATGGTCGATGCGATTTCGAAGGGGCCTGAGCCCGAACAAATGGCCGCTGCCGTAAATTGGGCGGGTGACGAGGGCAATTTTTTGCTCACTTGGGACGATGCGCGCTACCCACAAAATTTACTCAATACCCCCGATGCACCTCCGGTGATTTACGCTAAGGGGCGCTTAGAGCTACTTAACAAACCTGCGCTTGCCATCATCGGTTCGCGCAATTGCTCTGGCCAAGGCGCCAACACCGCACGGGCTTTTGCGCGCGAAGTGGCCGATTCTGGGCTTACTGTCGTCTCAGGTCTGGCGCTCGGTATCGATGCCGGCGCACATGAAGGCGCGCTGGAAGGCGCCGCCAGTACGATTGCCGTGCTCGGTACGGGCATCGACAGAGTCTATCCCGCGCGCAATCTTGAGCTTGCTCACCGCATCGCTGAAAAAGGGGTGCTCATTTCTGATTATTCGCTGGGCACGCCGCCGCTACCAATTAATTTCCCACGTCGCAACCGTATCATTAGCGGTTTGAGCAAGGGCGTATTGGTTGTGGAAGCGAGCCTGGGTTCGGGTTCGCTTATTACCGCCAAAATTGCGGCGGAGCAGGGCCGAGAAGTATTCGCAATTCCAGGTTCAATCCATTCGCCCTTTAGTAAAGGCTGCCATAAGCTCATTAAAGAAGGCGCGAAGCTTACTGAAAACGTGCTCGATTTGCTCTCCGAGCTCAATTGGGCCCAGCGCGCCGCCTCGGTTGCCGCGCCGTTGGTGCAAATTCCCTCATCCAGTATCCTAGACGCAATGGGCTTTCACCCAACAAGCGTAGACGAACTGTGTACATCGCTCAAAGTGGGTCCGGCGTCCATCGCTGCCGAGCTGCTTACTTTGGAGCTTGACGGCATTATCGAATCGATGCCAGGCGGCAAATACCTACGCAAACAGTAAACCGTACCGTACTACCCAATACCTGCGGCGCAAAAACGGCTTTTTCTGGACGATATCTCCCAAAAAAAGCTGTTTTTGCGCCGCAGGTATTTTTCAAAAACACAATGCGAACGCAGGTTATTCCGGCATCGGGATACACTTCGCGCTCATTTGCGCTGTAACTTGGAAAGCGAAACCCCTTGGGCAAAACTCTCATCATCGCCGAAAAACCTTCCGTTGCCACCGATATTTCGAAGGCATTGGGTGGCTTTAAAAAAGTGGACGACTACTTTGAGAGCGACAATTTTGTGCTCTCTTCGGCTGTGGGCCATCTGGTAGAAATCGGCGAGCCCGAGGAAGAAGAAGTAAAGCGGGGCAAGTGGACGTTTGCCAAGCTCCCAGTCATCCCCTCACATTTCGATATTAAGCCGATCGAGAAAACCCAAGACCGATTAAAGCTTTTAACCAAGCTCATTAAACGTAAAGATGTCGACGCGCTCATCAACGCCTGCGACGCCGGGCGCGAAGGCGAGCTTATTTTTCGACTGATCGCGCAACACGCGAAAACCATTAAACCGATCCAGCGTTTGTGGCTGCAATCGATGACACCGAAATCGATTCGCGATGGGTTTGATGCCCTGCGTAGCGATGAAGATTTGCTACCGTTGGCCGATGCCGCGCGCTGTCGCAGCGAAGCGGATTGGTTGGTGGGTATTAACGGCACGCGCGCCATGACGGCGTTTAACTCCAAATCCGGAGGTTTTCACTTAACTACCGTGGGCCGCGTGCAAACGCCTACGCTTGCAATGATTGTGGAGCGCGAGGAGCGCATTAAAGCCTTCAAGCCGCGCACGTATTTCGAAGTGTTGGCTAAATTTGAAGCGAAAGCAGGAGAATATGGCGGGCGCTGGGTTGACGAAAAGTTCAAAAAGGGCGACGATGAGCACGCCCGCGCCGAACGGCTATGGGATAAAGCCAAAGCCGATGCGTTGGTGGCGAAGTGTTTAGGTAAACCTGGCATTGTAGAAGAAGAAAGCAAGCCTACAACGCAAGCGCCACCTTTGCTTTATGACTTAACGAGCTTGCAGCGCGAGGCCAATGGCCGATTTGGCTTTTCCGCCCGCACTACGCTCTCGCTCGCACAATCGTTATACGAAAAGCACAAAGCACTCACATATCCCCGTACCGATTCCCGCGCGCTGCCAGAAGATTACGTTGCCACGGTGCGGCAAACATTAGAAGCGTTAGTGGAATCACACGCGTATGGCAATTTCGCCCACAAGATCTTGCAAAACAAGTGGGTTAAACCGAGCAATAAGCGTATTTTCGACAACGCGAAAATCTCCGACCACTTTGCGATTATCCCCACGCCCCAGCCGCCAAAATCCCTCAACGAAATCGAACAAAAACTCTACGATTTGGTGATGAAGCGCTTTTTAGCGGTGTTCTTCCCCTCAGCTGAGTTTTTGCAAACCACCCGCATCACGCGCGTGGAGGGCGAGCCTTTTAAAACGGAAGGCAAGGTGATGGTGAACCCGGGCTGGCTCGCCGTGTACGGCAAAGAAGCAGATACCGAAGAAACCGGCACGCTCACGATGGTGGCCAAAGGCGAAAAACCGCTTACTAAAGAAGTGGTGGCGAAAGAAAGCGCCACGCGCCCACCTGCCCGCTACAACGAAGCTACGCTGCTCTCGGCAATGGAAGGCGCGGGCAAGCAAATTGAAGATGAAGAGCTGAAAGCAGCGATGCAAGAAAAAGGCTTGGGTACCCCGGCCACGCGCTCGTCCATCATCGAAGGCTTGATTAACGAGCGGTACATCATTCGCGAAAATCGAGATCTGTTCCCAACGCCAAAAGCGTTCTCCATCGTCACGTTGCTGCGTGGCCTCGGCGCGCCCGAGCTGATTTCGCCCGAGCTCACCGCAAATTGGGAAAACCAACTCGCCGCGATGGAAAAAGGCAAATTGAAGCGCGAAGTGTTCATGCGCGGCATTGAAGATATGGCTCGGCACATTGTCGGTCAAGCCAAGGGTTTTGAAAGCGATACGGTTCCTGGCGATTACTCCACACTCACCGCGCCGTGCCCAAAATGTGGCGGTGAAATTAAAGAGAACTACAAAAAGTTTGCCTGCACAAAATGTGAGTTTGGATTCTTCAAGATTTTGGCTTCGCGCCAAATTAGCGACGAAGAAGCGAACACCTTGCTCACCGTGAAGCGCGTCGGCCCGCTCGAAGGCTTCCGCAGCAAAATTGGCCGCGCGTTTAATGCCGATTTGATTCTAAACGCCGACAACGAGATTGAATTTAATTGGGGCAAAGAAGGCGAAACCGAAGGCGAAGATGCGGTGCCGCCGGATTTCAGCGATCAAACGCCCGTAGGCATCTGCCCTAAATGCCAATCCCGTGTGTTTGAAATGGAAGCCGCCTTCCTGTGTGAGCGCGGCGCAATCAAGCCACGGCAATGCGATTTCCGCGCCAGCAAACTCATCTTGCAGCAACCGATTGAGCGCACGCAAATGGAGAAATTGCTCACCGAAGGCAAAACGGATCTACTGCCAAAATTTATTTCTAACAAAACCAAGCGTCCGTTCGCCGCGTTTTTGATTAAAAAGCCCGACGGGGCAATTGGTTTTGAATTTGCGCCACGCGAGCCCAAAGCAGCCGGTGCGAAGAAAACCGCAACGCGCGCAAAGAAGTGAAGCTACTGTAAACCTGCGGCGGTAAAACGGGCGTTTTCAGGGG
>JANMDS010000540.1:0-1518 GCA_031376405.1 Betaproteobacteria bacterium | reverse complement strand
CCGGTGATTAGCTTAGCCAATTCAGACAAACTGCAAGTAGGCGATGTAGTGCTCGCGATGGGCAACCCCTACGGCATCTCGAACACCGTCACGATGGGCATCATCTCTGCCCTCGCCCGCAAGCGTGTTTCAGAAAACAATCCGTTCGAAGATTTCATCCAAACCGACGCCGCCATTAACCCTGGCAACTCCGGCGGACCGCTCGTAAATGTAGATGGCGAGCTTGTGGGTATTAACACCGCCATCTTTACGCGCACCGGCTCCACCGCGGGCATTGGCTTTTCGATTCCCTCGAATTTAGTGAAATCCACCATGGAGCAAATCGTGGCCACGGGCGGGGTGAAGCGCGGCTATATGGGCGTTTCTATGGCGGATTTGAATCCACGCGCGATCCAAACGCTGGGCTTACCCGTGGGCACCAAAGGTGCACTGATTGCAGCGGTCATAGCGGACGAGCCCGCCGCCAAAGCAGGCATCCGGGCGGAAGATGTGGTGGTGCAAATCAACGGAAAATCGGTGACGGATCAGGGCGATGCCATCTCCACCATCGCCGCGATTAAGCCAGGTACGGTCGTTCCGGTAACGGTGCTGCGGCGCAACGAGAAATTGGATTTAAACGTGAAGCTAGGTGAGCGCCAGCCGCGCGTGATGCAGCGCGAATAATCGCGCGCGTGCGGCAACTACCAATTCCACAATGTGCCGTCGTGTTGTAAGCGGTTCACCGGTAAGTACGCGCGCTGATATGGGTAGCGTGCAGCGAGTGTTTCGTCGATTTCCACGCCATGCCCAGGTGTTTCCCCGCACAGCATGTACCCGCTTTCAAAGCGGTAGTCTTGAGGAAAAACCGCGAGTGTTTCTTCGGTGTGCGGCATAAATTCTTGCACGCCGAAGTTTGGTACCCACGTATCAAAGTGCAGTGCCGCACCCATACAAATGGGGGACAAATCCGTCGCTCCGTGGCAACCCGTGCGGATTTGATAGAGCGATGCTAAATCGGCAATCCGGCGCAAATGGGTAATGCCGCCTGCGTGCACAATCGTGGCCCGAATGTAGTCGATGAGCTGGTTTTCAATGAGCCCTTTGCAATCCCATAGTGAATTAAACACTTCGCCCGCCGCCAGCGGCGTAGTGGTATGCTGCCGAATGAGGCGGAACGCGTCTTGGTTTTCTGCGGGCGTGGGGTCTTCCATCCAAAATAGTTTGAACGGCTCTAGCGAGCGCCCGAGTTGCGCCGCTTCTAGTGGAGTTAGTCGGTGATGTACATCGTGCAGGAGGTGAATCTCCTCACCGACAGCGGATCGCACCGCATCGAATAGTTTTGGTGTGTGGCGCAAATATTTTCCGGTATCCCAATCGTGCTCGCTGGGCAATAGGCCATCGGCTGGTTCGTACAGCGCACCGGGACGGGCCACCCCATAGACTTTATCTAAGCCGGGAACCCCACTTTGCGCCCGAATCGCGCGAAAACCTTGCTCTTTGTGCCGCAACACTTCTTCAACGGTTTGACCGATATCTTTG
>JANMDS010000524.1:0-5100 GCA_031376405.1 Betaproteobacteria bacterium | reverse complement strand
AAAACCCGGAAGGGTTGACCGACGACGAGCGCCTGATCGTCAAGCGTAACCTGGGATTTTTTGTCACCGCTGATTCACTCGCTGCCAACAACATTGTGCTCGGAACCTACCGCCACATCACCGCGCCAGAGTGCCGACAGTATTTGCTGCGTCAGGCGTTTGAAGAAGCAATCCATACGCACGCCTACCAATACATCACCGAGTCACTCGGTCTGGATGAGGCAGAAATTTTCAACGCCTACAACGAAATCAAAAGCATCCGCGACAAAGATGATTTTTTGATTCCGTTCATCAACACCTTAACCGACCCTGATTTCAAAACCGGCACGCCCGAATCCGATCAAGCGCTATTGAAATCGCTCATCGTGTTTAGCTGCATCATGGAAGGCATCTTCTTCTACGTTGGGTTCGTGCAAATTTTGGCCCTCGGCCGTCAAAACAAAATGACCGGCGCCGCCGAGCAATACCAATACATCCTGCGCGACGAATCCATGCACTGCAACTTCGGCATCGATTTAGTCAACACCATCAAACAAGAAAACCCGCATCTCTGGACAGACGCGTTCAAGGACGAAATCGCAGGCTTAATCAAGCGCGGCGTAGAGCTCGAATACGCTTACGCAGAAGACACGATGCCACGCGGCGTGCTGGGCTTGAATGCGCCGATGTTTAAAGAATATTTGCGCTTTATTGCAAATCGCCGCTGCCAGCAGATTGGGCTGGATCAGTTGTTTGAGAAAGCGGAGAATCCGTTTCCTTGGATGAGCGAGGTGATGGATCTTAAAAAAGAGAAAAACTTTTTTGAGACTCGGGTTACTGAGTATCAGACTGGTGGGGCTTTGAGTTGGGAGTAGTAGGCTACTGAAGTTGACATAAATGGGCCTAAATGAACTCGGAAAACGTTTCGAACGCCTTCTGCTGTTGGTTTTGCCGATGGCCGCAATCACACTAACATCCGCATTTCTGGGTTATGGAGATTTTGAGCACAAGAACAATTCAGAAAGTAGAGCATTGGAGAAAGCAAGCAAAATTGTCTCAGAAAATAAACGAGACCTAGACCTATTTTTTGCAGATTCGAAAAAACCCAACACACCAAGTTTCCTTCTCCATCACGCAGTCATCCATCACGACGAATTTAAGTTGTTTAAATTTGTAAAAAACTATTCAGAAGCGCTTGAAAGCATCACGAATTTCGTTTCCGATCAGAAAGATCTTAAAGATTCCCACTCAAAGTTAAGGTTAAATTTAGCCAACAATAAATCACCGGATCAGATACTAACGGATATCGTCATCTCATTGAAAGCGCTGGATGGACAAGTCGTTATTTCAGATATTTCTGTCCCCGCACGCCCAAATATTCAACTTCTTGGAACAAATTTGTCCATTCCTATCGGTATGATCAGTTCCATCGGTTTTTTCCTAAGTTGCTTAGGACTGATTTTTTGGTTTGGTGCCCTTAGACTAACTCGAAAACGAGAAATTTTTGCTCTCGTTTCACAAAATTTTCGACAACATCTGTTCCCACACTTAATGAATAACACGATGATAATTGTTGTCACAGACTCTCGCGCCGCTAGCGGCCGGTCAGCTCAGGGACTATCGATTATTCACAAGACAGTTATCTTCCTTCTTCGAACAACAGTGTTTTTCCTTATTGCGCTACTCACTATCCTCCCCTTAATTTACGCATTTATTTTTCTTCCATTTAATTTTGATCTTTTGCAAGCACCTGCGATGCGAATTCTTCCGTTTTGGGCATATGCAGCGATAGCACTGATTCCAAGCTGCCAGTTACTATTTTTCTGGGCTGAGGAACTTCAAAGTCTACTCGACACCCCGGTAAAAATACTCGTGCGCGGTCGAGACGTCTATTAGCGAGAGTAGCCCGTAGCCTGGAGGAGCGAAGCGAGTCCGGGTTCGTTGAGCGAAGCGAGTCCGGGTTCGTTTAGCAAAGCGAGTCCGGGTTTCTTCACCAAACGCGCAACGCGCGCACTTCATCCTCGTTTCGCCAAAATACCCGCGATACCCCAACCACATATACCTGAAATGCCCGGACTCGCTTCGCTCCTCCAGGCTACACTTTTTTGATGGTTGGATATCGACGAAATTTTGTTGTGGGCGGGACGTACGCATTTACCGTGACGCTGCGGGATCGCGCCTCTACCCTACTCACTGATCACATTGATGGCTTGCGCGCTGGGTATCGCCGCGCGCATGAACATCGTCCGTTCACCACCGTTGCGATTTGCATCCTGCCTAACCATTTACACGCCATTTGGACGTTGCCCGAGGGTGACTCGGATTATCCTCTGCGTTGGACGCACATCAAAATGCTATTCGTCAAACACCTAATCGCGCAAGGCGTAAACGTATCGATCAACGCGCGCGGTGAGGCAAGCATTTGGCAACGCCGCTATTGGGAACACACCATCCGCGACGAACGCGATCTTCAAAACCACCTCGATTACCTCCACTACAACCCGAAAAAACACGGGCTCGTCGAGCGGGTGTGCGATTGGCCGCATTCTTCATTTCATCGTTTCGCGGAACGCGGCGTGTACGCGCTTGATTGCGCTGCACCGCCCCATTTAATTGAAATCAACGAGTAGAAAAAACACAAAACCTGCGGCGCAAATTGGGCACTTTTTCAAACTTATCTCCCAAAATATTGCGATATTTTTGAACCTCGTAAGCGTACCCATCTGTGTAGCGAGCGTAGCCTGGAGGCGCGAAGCGAGTCCGGGTTCGTTGACCCAATGCGCAACGTGCGCACTTCGGCCTCGATTGACCATCCCACCTGCGGAATCCCAACCACACCGACCTGAAATGCCCGGACTCGCTTCGCTCCTCCAGACTACATTTTTCACTAAAGATCACGATGCAAACCCCAACGCCACATACACCCGCATCGCGGCGTACGCGTCATTGGCGGCGTAGCTCAATTGAGCCTCGGTCAGGCGCGGGTTGGCCCAGTTGGAGGTGGCGGCTTTTTTGCTCTTGATAAAACGCCGATCGAAGAGAAGCGCAACGGCGCTTTTCACGCCTACGTCTTTCCGATAGCCTTGTGCCCGGAACGGCGCGTTGAGATCGAGAATGCCCTGCGGCTCGATCCCTAATTTGCGCACGATAAATCGTATGTCGTCGCTCAAACCAAAGCCTGCCTTTACGATGCGTGCATCAACCATCAATGCCGCGGCGGCGTCTCGTGCGGCCTCGTCGTGCAGCAAAAATATCCAGGCGTGATCGATGGTGGCAAGCTGCAAGACGTGTGGCCCCGTGGAGACATCGCCTACTTTAAACGTGGGCTTTGATTCCGTATCAAACCCCAGCGCGTGCACGCCCTTGAGCTGGGCCAAGGCGTGCGTGGCGGTGTCAGCATTGCTTACAAGGCTAATCCGATCAAGCCCCAAGCGATCAAAAACCGGCAAGAGCGCGATGGTGTCCCGATCAGGGATGGGCTTTGCGGTGGTTGGTGAATCCATAGGCTAAAAAACCGTGACGATCGGATGCGCGCTACACGCTTAAAAAATTGCATGAGCTGTGAATTGAGATCAAGTCGGATCCGACCTCTGCCCTGCAAGGCTACGTTGCAGTGTAGCCCGCCACTGTGCGTCGCACTTCCTCAATACCTGCGGCGTAAAACAGGCACTTTTCCAAACTTATCCCCTGAAAAAGTGCCCTATTCTGGGTACCCCAGCGCGGGTTGACCAAAGCCTTCGGCGGCGCGCCAGCCAGGTGGTTTGAGCACGAGATTGGTAAACATGCCCCCAGGGTCGTAGGTAAGCGATTTGCCAGGGTTTTGGCGGGCGTAGAGCGCACTCAACTCACCACCGGTGCGATACCACGGCACTTTGTGGATAAACGCCGCAAGGCTTGCGCCCCGCCAGCCTTTCTCGCGAATCTCCGGCCAGACCCTATCGGCGTAAGCGATGTTTTCGTCGCGATGAAGTTTCCACATTTCGCGCCCCAAAATATCGCCAAAAATGAAAAGCCGCCCGTTCACGATTTCAAACTCGGTCGGGTCGCTCCCAAGCTTAATCTTGTAAGGCGCGCCGTTCGAACAAAAGCCCGCATATTGAGGCTCATATTGGGCAGGGGCAGTATCGAATAAGGCTTTGTTTTGAGCGGATTCAAAATAGTAGGTACGCCCAGGCAACGTGGAGGTAATTTCCTTTTTTCCGCGCGTGGGGGTGCCGCGGGTGAAATAGGCCACCGGATCGTGCCCGAGCAGCATCACCTCATCGCCGCGTGAATTTTTTATCGATGCGAATTGCGTGCCGCACGCACTTAGCAGCGTGCCGAGCGTACAGAGTACGATTAAGCGGATAACAATGTTCATTGAAACGTAACCTCTTGCGCAAATACGAAAAATTATTCTACGCTGCACGCTGCATACCACGGCAGTGCGCTGGTTTTTTGTTTACAAATGACGCGTGGAAAACCAAAGGGCTACAACGGAAACAAGCTCCGTGTAGCCCTACTCCGTTCAGTTTTCGCTCACGATTAATGGGGTGTTTGCGTTCCCCGTTTGCCTTTGCAGTGAGACTTCACGCAGCGCCTCAGCATGTCAAGATTGATACCTTCCTTTTTGAGTCGCTCCTCAAAACTGGGGGTTAATACGCGTTCACTCAAAACGCAGGCGAGTAACTCACAAAGCGCGTCTTTATCGTCGCCCCGTGGCGGCGTTGTAGGCCGATCCCCACCGTTCCAAACCGCAGCGCTGGCCGTATGTTCGCGGGTAAAAGCCGTGCCGCGCAGCGTTGTGCCGTGCGCGATGATGCGAGCGTGGTAGGTGCCCGAAACGTGGGCAATCACTTTGGCGTGAAACTCACCCGCTGCATTTTCGGAAAGGGTGACGTGTTGCGTCGTGCCATCCGGGCGCAACAACTCAAGCCGAACCGCCGCCCGATGGACAACCGGAAGATCGTACTCCGCTAAGCGCGCGTGAACGTTAAAAGTGGCGCCCAACTCATAGCTAGATTGATCCAAACCCGCGTAAAACTTCAGATTTGAATACGTTTGCGCAAGCATGCAGTAGCGAGCGCCATGTGCAACGAAACTCTCGAACCGCTTATCCTTCTTCTCGCGAAGTTGCGTTGC
>JANMDS010000509.1:0-1536 GCA_031376405.1 Betaproteobacteria bacterium | reverse complement strand
AAGAAGCCGACCAAAACGAAAATACCAATGTACCCAGGGCTGCTAGATGAATG
The DNA here is from genome assembly GCA_031376405.1 of Betaproteobacteria bacterium. Classification (GTDB taxonomy): domain Bacteria; phylum Pseudomonadota; class Gammaproteobacteria; order Burkholderiales; family Casimicrobiaceae; genus JANMDS01. Next base: position 1,483 of record JANMDS010000509.1, on the reverse strand, counting down.
AAACAACTCGGGCAAAATATGAATGATAGTGATAGAGAATAAATACGAGCCAGCAAACACCAATAGTAATTTGTAATTGCCCTCATTGATCTTCGGCACATAAAACGCCACCAACCCAGCTGCCAACGCGATACTAAACAAAATCAAAATATCAGCAATCATCTACGGATTGGTTTTAAGTTCAATGAATGGCTCAATGCCCTTGGTCATAAATGTTTCTGTTTTTCCATCGGCAGAAGTATAAATAAAAAACGCTTCCAGCTCTGGATGTAATTTCAATGTCTCTATCGCCTTCTCATGCCCCATCACCATAAAGGCCGTTGCCCATGCATCGGCTGTACTCGCATCATTGGCAAAAACGGAAGAACTAAGAATAGCGCGCTCTGCCTGATAGCCCGTTTGCGGATCGATGGTGTGCGAATATTTTTTACCATCCACCATCCGATAGTTAAAATAATTTCCCGAAGTAGTAAATGATTTGTCAGTCAATTTAATATACGCTTTAAAGAATTGATTTTCATGTGTTGAGTTCGGATCTAAGATACCGAGTTCCCACGGCTTGCCCGATTTTAAATTGATACCACACGCCATCCCTTCCCCACCTAACTCCACCAGCATGTTTTTAATTCCCTTCGTCTTCAAAAAATCTGTGATTGCATCCGCACCGTAGCCCTGGCCTATGCCACCGAAATCCAATTGTGCTTTTGAGTGTGTCTTCCAAACACTATCGTTATTAAATAGAATCTTTTCAAATCCAACAAATGATTTGATCGAGTCAATTTGAAATTTTGTCGGAAGTGGCTTGTCCTTTTTAGAACCAAAGCCCCAGGCGTACACCAATGGCATCACAGTTGGGTCAAACGCACCATTAGAACCGCGAACTACTTCTTGCATCTTTTTAATAGGAGGCAATAAATAAGGCAATGAAAAACGAAATGAATTGTTTTTGTTGAACTGTGACACCTCTGAATTAGGATCGTAGTTGTTGATTGATTGATTTACCAATGCTAGAAGAGAATCGATTGATGGCTTAAAGTCCCTTCGTGCTGGATCAAAGTAGGTAATGTGGTACGTAGTGCCCATTGTTCTTCCTTCAATCATCACCGGCTCCCAGCTGGTTCCAACTGGCTTGTTCACTTGGCGCCATTTCCAAACAGACAGAAGCACTACAATCAATAGCAGCGAGTAAAGAGCGTTTTTCCAGCGGTTATTCATGATAAAAGATGCAATTTAATTTTTTAACCGCAACAAATGTGATCCATTAGCACACATTCAGTCATTAACACGATTAGGCAGCCATCGGGCTCCGATTAAACAAGATCTCCCGCAAAGCGGAGCTATCCCTGCCCGACTGGTCAGGTGGGCTTGGCCGGGGTGAACCTATCTAAGATCATTTGTCTTTGATGATTCACTCGATCCTTGTACTTTCATACAACAAAAACCTATGATATGAAAAACGCAATTAGTTGGTTCGAAATCCCTA
>JANMDS010000485.1:0-11788 GCA_031376405.1 Betaproteobacteria bacterium | reverse complement strand
CCCATGAGAGACATCGACATCACCAGCTTGCGTCTGTTTATTGCGGTATGTGAGGCGCGTAGCATTGCCCGAGCGGGAGAGCAGGCCAACATCGTGGGTTCGGCCATCAGCAAACGGCTGGCGCAACTAGAAGATACGGTGGGAACGCCACTGTTGATACGACACCGGCGGCTGGGTGTGGAGCTCACGCCTGCGGGCTTAACCATGCTGGAGCACGCGCGCACCGTGGTTGCCAGCCTGCGGCGCATTGAGAGTGATATGGCCGCCTATGCGGCAGGAGTGCGCGGCCAGGTGCGGATTTTGGCGACTTCTTCCACCGTGGCCGAGTCCTTGCCCGAAGATGTCGCCGCGTTTTTGAAAGACCCCGCGCATCGAGATATTCAAGTCAACATTGAGGAGCAAGTGACCAAGGAAGTGCTGCGCAGTGTGCGCGAGGGCAGTGCGTCCGTAGGCATCTGCTGGGATGCTGCAGATTTTTCACATCTCCGGTCCGTGCCCTACCGGCATGACCACTTGAGTGTGGTGGTTCATCCAGAACACCCCCTGGCGCGACGGAACACCCTGCGTTTTGCTGAAGCGCTGGACTATGAACACGTGGGCTTGCCCGGCTTGAGTGCGGTGCAGATCATGTTGCATCGCGCGGCAGCTGTCATTGGCAAAACCCTCAAGTACCGGGCCACCGTGTCCACCTTTGACGCTGCCTTGAGAGTGGTGCGCGCCGATCTGGCCATCAGCGTGATTCCACGCGAAATTGCCCAGCCGTATGCAGACACCATGGGCTTACGGGTCATCCCATTGGATGAGCGTTGGGCCGTTCGCCGGTTTGCGATTTGCTACCGGGATGAGCAAGCGCTTTCACCAGCCGCTAAGTTGCTCGTGAACTACCTGGTTGATATCGCACGCAATACTGCGATGCAATGAGCTTTAACGAAAAAAGCAGCCCCATTAATCTACCAAGGCGCGGCGGCAAACTTGTCAACAAAAAAAATCGTGTAACGCTCCTACCTAATGCAACAAATTCTTTCACGAGGGTAGAGCGCGAAAATTGCGATGTCAGGCAAATGGAGCTTACTCGCGAAGTGCGCCGCAGTCCAAATCAGTATTCCTTGGATGAACTTAGCGCAGAGAAACTGGCACGCTAGAGCGCGCGGGTACACCATGCGCAGGTAGTGCGCAAATGGAAGCGGATACCCGCGGATCAACCGATACATTGCGCCCTGTATTTTCCGTTCCTTGATGGGCTAGCGAAGCTCTAGTCCGGCTCGGTAGCAGGCGGTGGCTCCGGTTTGCCGCCGCGCCGCAGATCGAGCAGCACGATCAGGCCGCTGCCGATAATCACAAGCATGCCAAGCAGCGTGTAGCCATCGGGCAGGGTACCGAACACCAGCCACCCAGCCAAGGTAGTTACTGCAAGTTGGCTATACATAAACGGAGCGAGCGTTGGCGCGTCGGCTTGCGCGTAGGCGCGGATCATGCACCAGTGCCCGAAGCCGCCGAACAATCCTAAAGCGCAGACACCCAGCCACTGCCATCCAACCGGCATTTGAAAAGTAGCGGGCACTACCGCCGAGAGTAACACCGCGCCCACGGCGTTTGCGTAAAAAAGCATGAGCAATCCGCCGTGACCGGCAGCAAGCTTTCGGGTAATGATTTGGTAAATGCTGTACGCAACAGCCGAGCCCAAGGCCGCCAGGGCACCCACTCCGGGATGCGAAAAACCTGGACGCAACACAATGAGTACGCCAGAAAAACCAATTACTAGTGCGACCCAATGAATGGGTTCGGGCTTTTCCCGCAACACCAGGGCTGACATCACTACGAGTAACGTCGGGCTAATAAAGCTTACCGCTGCGGCCTCAACGAGTGGGAGGTGTTTAAGCGCAGTCCAAAATAGCAATGTGCTTAACACCAACATCACGCCGCGGGCCATCTGCAAGCCTAAATGCGGTGTTTTGAATGCATCCTTGCCGTGTTTGGCAAGCAACCACAAACCCAGCAGTACGGATGGAATGGTGTAGCGAAACCACACCGCAACCGTAATCGGCATGTTCTGTGAAAGCAGCTTTGCAACGGTGTCGAGTGAGGCGAAGGTGGTGACCGCGGCAACAAGCCACCCGACTGCACTGCGCTGGGCGGAAGTCACTGCGCGCGCACAAATTGCGCGAAAAGCTGCGCAGTTTTAAGAGCAAGAAGAGGAGTCAATGCGAGTCGCCCGTTGGATATTCATCCTACATTTTGCTATTTCAGTGCTTTTTAACGACCTTTAGTCTAAATTGGCCCGCACGGAAACAATTTCGGTCTATATTCCGGCTATCAAATTCCAACCGTCAGCGGGAGTCAACATGTCGTCATTAAGTTGCTGTTTATGGTGGTTATTGGTCGGCCTGTTGCTCGGTTGGCTTGCTTCATGGCTTTTCAATAAATGGTTTGGTCGCACAGAAATCTCCCACATGGGTTCCGGCAACGGAGGCGCCGGTAGCGCCGGTTCAGCCGCACTCGCGCGCACAACCACAGCCACACCCCTGGCCGTTGCAAAATCGACCACGTCACCTATTATCGTTCCTGCACCAGCCACCGCGCCACTGCTGGACTACGCAGCCGCAGCGGGTTCAGGTTTCGTACTTAAGCGACGTGAAGGATTTGATGATCTTGAAATCATCGAAGGTATCGGACCAAAAATTTGCGACCTGATGCACAGCCAGGGCGTTAAAACCTTTTCTCAGCTCGCAGGTATGAGCGTTACGGAAATCAACGCAGTGCTTGAAAAAGGCGGGGATCGCTTCCGACTGGCCAACCCAGGCTCATGGGCCGAGCAATCAAACCTCTGCGCAAACAACCGCTGGACTGAGCTTAAAACGCTGCAAGATTCGCTCGTTGCAGGCGTTGCCGCAAAACCAGACACACTTTAATCCAAGGGAGACTACCGAAATGGAACTACGCAACGGACGTTCGAACGAAGACTGGGCGCGCTATGATCGCATTAAGTGGATCATTGCCATCATTTTGGCGCTACTGTTGTTGGCGATGTGGCTAATGGGCTATGGCCCCGGCGGTAAAAGCTGCGATACCTGTAGAGCTGGCAACGCGCCGGTACCCGCTGCGGCGGCGGTAGCCCCTGCTGCCGTTGCGCCCGCCGTGGTTGCGCAGGCCTGCAATGTAGGGCTTGATGTGCGAGGCGGCAAAGTTTCTATTACCGGAAGCGTAAAAGACGAGGCGACTAAAAAGAGCCTGATTGACGCGGCAACGGCTGCTTACGGTGCTGGAAATGTGTCCGATAGCCTGAAGCTCGACGGAAACGTCGGAGCATGCGCTTGGGCCGGCAAAGCGAACGATCTGTTTGGGTGGCTCAAAACCAAAGGCGATGTTGGCATAAACGTCAATGGCGATGCGGTAACGCTGACCGGTCTGGTTGCCAGCCAATCCATCAAAGACGAGTTAGGTACGTGGGCGACAACCTACTTTGGCGCAAATACCAAAGTGGATAATCAGCTGCGGATCGCGGCAGCCAAACCACCGGCGGTCAAAGTGTATTTCGCTACAGCGAAGTCAGACATTGTCGCTGCAGATCGGGACGCGATTGGCACGATCATTAGCTACGTGAAAGCAAACCCAGGCAGCAAAGCGGTGATTTCAGGCTTTCATGATCCGCGTGGCAACAAGGCTTCAAACGAAGAGTTGGCGAAAAATCGAGCGAAGGCTGTACGTGAAATATTGCGTGCTGCACAAATCCCGGATGAGAGCATCGATATGCGCAAACCCGTCGAAACAACAGGTTCAGGCGATTTGAAGGAAGCGCGGCGCGTCGAGGTGAGCGTAGAGTAAAGCGGGATCCCTTAGTTAAAAAAAGCGGTGATTCACCGCTTTTTTTATGAGTAAAACATCAATACCCGCGGCGCAAAAAGAGTACTTTTTCGAACTTATCTCCCGGAATTCGACCACGCTTCGACTACCATTTCGGCGCTCTCATTACCATTGAACGTATTTACATTCCACCGGTACACCACATGGATTTTGGAAGGCAGCGTTTCGGTGTGGTTCCACAATAAAGCGGTAACGGGCGCCGCACCCTCGCGGGCAACCCGCAGCTTGCTGTGTTTACCGCCGACGATCCTTTGATCTAGTACCTGTACAACTTCATCGAACTGCGGCGGTGGAAAACCTTGACCCCACACCGCGTGTTGCAGCGCGTACACATCGGTTACCTCGGCTTTGGTCGTTGCATACGCGCCATCGGTGATGAACACTTTTTCAAGCTGTTCGCGAGTGAGCCACTCTCGGGCCACCGCCTCAAACCCTGCCGCAAACGCTGCGAAATCTACCGCGTTGATCGTAAGCCCTGCTGCCATCGCGTGACCACCAAATTTTTTTATGAGAAGCGGTTCGCGCTTGCTTAGCAAGTCCAGCGCATCACGCAGATGAAACCCTGCAATCGAGCGTCCGGAGCCTTTGAGCTCATCGTCTGTTGCGCCTGGTGCAAACACGATGCTCGGGCGGTTGTACAAATCTTTCATCCGACCGGCGACGATACCGATTACGCCCTGGTGCCAGGTTTCGTTCGTTAAGCACACGGAAAATTGTTCTGCGACATCTAGCTTTGCAAGTCCTGCCAAGGCTTCTTCGCGCATACCCGCTTCGATATCCCGCCGTTCGCGATTGAGCGCATCAAGCTCGCAGGCGATTTCATCAGCGCGTGCGGCATCATCGGTAATCAAACATTCAATGCCAAGCGAAATATCGGACAATCGCCCAGCGGCATTGATGCGTGGACCTACGATAAAACCTAGATCTTGCGCGCCTGCGAGGCCTACGTTTTTCCCAGCGACGCGAAACAAGGCACGCACGCCTTCGCAACAATGCCCCGAGCGTATGCGCTTCAAGCCTTGATCGACAAGCGTGCGGTTAAGCGCATCAAGTGGCACCACATCGGCTACGGTGCCTACAGCAACGAGATCAAGCCACTGGGCCAAGTTGACCTCACGCGCACCCCGCAGCGACCGGAGCGCGAGTAGCACATAAAACATCACACCTACACCCGCTAGCGCTTTACTCGGGAACGCACAACTCGGTTGGTTTGGGTTCACAATTATTGCGTCGGGAAGTTGTGCAGCGGGCAAGTGGTGATCGGTGACGATTACATCCACACCTTGCGCGCGGGCGTAGGCCACGCCATCGATGCTGGCAATGCCGTTATCCACAGTCACAATCAGGTCAGGGGACTGCTCGCTCATGGCGAGCGCAACGATTTCAGACGTGAGTCCGTAGCCGAATTCGAAACGATTGGGTACGAGATAACTCACTCGCGCGCCCATCGCACGTAAGCCACGCAAGCCCACTGCGCAGGCGGTTGCGCCATCGGCGTCGTAATCAGCCAAGATACAAATCCGCGTGTTCGCGTCAATCGCTGCGGACAAGCGCGCCGCTGCCGCGTCGATACCTTTCATCAGCGCGGGTGAGGGCAAGTTTGCCAATGCATAGTGCACGCCCTGCGCGTTTTCTATGCCGCGCGCGGCATAGAGCGGTGCGAGGGCAGGTGAGACGTTCTGCGCAACAAGCGCCTCAACCTGCTCAGCCGTGGAGGTGCGCCGAAGGATACGTAGCGGCACGCTCATTGCAACGCTGCCAAATCCGAAAACGTTTTGCCGATTGCGGCGGAGTTAGAAAAAAGCCCGTTAAGCCGACCACGCAAGCCGGTTTGGGTGGTGAGCGGCACACGCACCTGCGGGCATTGTCCACCCAAAATGAGTTCAACTTTGTGCGCATTTTTTAAATGCGCAGCGAGCTCGCCGGCAAAAAGCGCTTCGATTTCTGAGCGCCAGCGCTCGCCATCGCCTTCCAAGAACGCAGCCATCAGATTCGGAAAGTACCCTAAAACCTGCGGCGCAATTTCGGGCATTTTTAAGCTTTTTCTCATTAAATTTGCCTGTTTACAGCTGCTCACCAACGCCACGTTGTCTAACGCGGCGGGCAAATCGCTGCCCGCTGCCCACATCCACACGCTGTTGATCGCTCGCTCGCCCCGCGCGTGCCGAGCTTCGTTGATCGGATGGTTGTAGAGCAACATCTGGGCTTCGGTTGTCCATTTGCGAAGAAGCCGAGCGTGTTCGCCTCGCATGGGGACGAAGCGCGCAGGCATGTTCACACCGGCCCACGGGTCTACGGTTTGCACGTTCAATTTATCGGGCACGCGCAATAACCAATGTTTGCCCGACACCGCGTGCCAACGCAGTCCATCCTGCGCAAAGTGGGTGTTTAAAGAGGCCAGGCATGCGCGAGCTTCGCCCTCGCTCACCGAAAAATCGTGCAGTGAACCCAACGCGACATCTTCCCGGCCGGCGACGTAATGAACGGGGTCTGCGCGTAGCCAGGTTTCATTTGTATTGGCATCGGTCAGCCCCGAAGCCTGCGCCGCGCACAGCGCGAACGGGATATCAGACTCCGCGCCGGTCAGAGCCTGCATAAGCCAGCTGGACCAAGAGCGCACATCGAGCACCTGTGCATTCGCGGCGGAGAGGATACCTGTGAGGGCGGGAATGCGCAGGCCATCGTAAGGCTCCACACCCGCTTGAGGCGGCCAAAGGGAACCAGGCAGTGCAATGGCAATCGAAGTCATGCCCCTAAGTTTAGGCGGTGTGAAACAATTTGCCCCATGTCACTCTACGAACTCACCCTCGGTTGGCGCTACACCCGCGCCAAACGCCGTAACCGTTTTGTCTCCTTTATCGCTCTAATGTCTATGATGGGCATCGCATTGGGCGTGGCCGCGCTTATCGTGGTGCTCTCGGTAATGAACGGGTTTCAAACACAACTGCGCTCAGCGATATTGGCCGCTACCGCCCACGTACAGGTGCGCGGAGTGGATGGGCCGGTTGCAAATTGGCAAGCGCTCGAAGCCGTGCTGAAGCAAACGCCGCAGGTCAAAGCGGTCGCTGCCTATGTGGAAGGCGACGCGCTGTTTACGTTTGCGCCTGCGAATCGGCCCGGGCTTTTGCGTGGTGTTGATCCGGCTACAGAAAACGTGGTGGGCGATGTTGAAAAATACATGCGCGCGGGAAAACTTACAGATTTGACGTCCGGTAGTTTTTCGATTATTTTGGGGCGGGACATGGCGCAATTGCTGGGCGTGCGCATGGGTGATAAAGTGGTGGTGACCATCCCGCAAGGCACGGCCACGCCTGCTGGCACGGTGCCGCGTAGCAAGGCGTTTACGGTGGTAGGTGTGTTCGAAATCGGCTATCAAGAAGCGGATAGCCGCGTTGCGATTGTGAACATAAGCGATGCGCAGCGCTTGTATCAAATGGACGATGCGGTGAGCGGGCTGCGGGTGCGATTGCATGATTTGATGACCGCGCCGCAAGTGGCAGGCGGCTGGCTGCAAACGCTTCCGGTGGGCTTAGGTATTGCCTCGTGGACGCAACAGCACGCGACGCTCTTTCGCGCGGTAGATATTGAAAAGCGGGTGATGTTCATTATCCTGGCTTTGATTGTGGCCGTGGCAGCATTTAATTTAGTGAGCACGTTGGTTATGGCCGTTACCGAAAAACAAGCTGATATCGCCATCATGCGCACGCTTGGTGCCCGTCCTAAGAGCATCATGGGAATTTTCATGCTGCAAGGCGCCATTATTGGCATCGCAGGCACCTTACTGGGCGCCGGGCTTGGCATTTTGATTGCTCAAAATGTGGATGTGATTGTGCCTTTTATCGAGCGCACGTTTGGCATGGCGTTCATGGATAAATCGGTGTATCAAATTCCCAACGTGCCTAGCGAGTTGCGTTGGGACGATGTGAAATCGATCGTGCTGATTTCGCTTGTGCTCTCGCTCCTGGCTACGATTTACCCATCGTGGCGCGCGTCCCAAACCCATCCGGCGGAGGCGCTGCGTTATGAGTAAATCTTCCGCTTCCGCTATTGCAATTTCCTGCAAAGGCTTAACCAAAACCTACGTCTCCGGGCCGCAACCGATAACGGTACTAAACGACGTAACGTTACGCGTATTGCAAGGTGAGTCCGTTGCCATCGTCGGCGCGTCGGGATCAGGCAAAAGCACGCTTTTGCACTTGCTCGGCGGTCTTGATGCGCTAACCGCAGGCGAAGTGCAATGGGGCACGCGGCCACTTTCTCTGCTGAAGGGCGATGCGCGTGATCGCGCCCGCAACGAAACGCTCGGTTTTGTATACCAGTTCCATCACTTAATCGGAGAGCTCACCGCGCTCGAAAACGTAGCCCTGCCGCTGCGGATCCGAAGGCTCGCCGTGACGAGTGCTCAGGCGCGCGCGAGCGAATTGCTCTCGGGCTTAGGCTTGCAGGAACGCATGACGCACTTGCCTTCCGAGCTTTCGGGCGGCGAACGCCAACGCACCGCGATCGCCCCCGCGCTCGCGGGAAACCCGTCCTGTATCTTAGCGGACGAACCCACCGGCAACTTAGACCGCCAAAACGCCGACCGCGTGTTTGAAACCCTAACCAATGCGTGCAAACAGCAAGGCGCTGCGCTCGTGCTCGTCACCCACGCGGCAGAGTTAGCCGCGCGCTGTGATCGGGTTCTGCATTTGGTGGATGGGGTGTTGCAAGGGTAATTGCGAGTACGTCGTGATGGGGCAAAAAAGACGTTTTTTTCAGGAGATAAATCCTAACAGTAGCTGTTTTTACGCCGCAGGTATTTCACTATTTTTTCGGTTTCACGTACAACACAATTGCCACCGCTGCGCACAACATGCCAAGCGCAATCCAATCGAGTGCGCGGGGCGTTTCGCCTAGCATCCACATGCCGGAGAGCACGCCGATTACGGGTACGGATAGCGAGGTAACGCCTGAAACACTGCCGGGTAACATCCGCACAATTTCGTTCCAGGCGAAGTGACAAAAACCGAATACGATTGTGAGATTGAAGAGCAAACCCATCCATGATCCCGGCGAGGCGGGGCGCCACGCGCCGCCGAAGTACAACGCGCCCATCACAATAGGCAAACCACCGACTATGCCTTGCCAAAATACCAGCGTTTGCGTGGGGATTTCTTTAGGGAAGCCTTTGGTGAATACGATGCCGAAGGCCCACACAAAGCCGGAAGCGAGCATGAGTCCTGCGCCGAGCGGGGCATTTTTGAGCACTTCAACTTCATCGAACAACAACAAGCCGATACCGGACATACCGAGTGCAATGGCAAACCAGCGCGAGGCGGGTAATTTCTCTTTGAGGATAAGCCAAGAGAGCAATACCGTCCAAAGTGGCATGGAGTAGGCAAGGAGCGATGCTCGACCCGAAGGTAAGCGAGAAAGCCCCGCTGCAGCGAGCATATTCCAGCCTAGCACGTTGCCCATCGCACAACCGAAAAGCCGCCCGTAATGTCCAGAGGGAATGTGAAACGACATTTGTTTTACGAGTAGGTAGCCACCCATCCAAAACACAGCGGCGAACACACACATCGCGCGGAATTGCCACACGCCCACCTCTTTAAGCGCGAGCTTCATCATGGGCCAGTTGATACCCCAAAGCAAGGCGATTGCGGCGAGCATCCAAAGCGCGCGGGCTGGGTAGCTGTTCATCTAGGTAAATGTTTTTTCAAAAAACTGCACGCTTACCTGCGGCGCGAACCCCAACTTTTGCAGCACCGGTGCACTCTCGCTGCTCGCATCTACGCAAAGCGTTGTAACGCCGGCAGCCGTCGCCGCCTGCGCCCGCGCGCGGACGAGCGCATGGTAAAGCCCGCGACGTTGATAGCTCCGCCGGGTGACTCCAGCACACAAAAGTGCCATTGCATTACCAGTTGGATGAATGATGTACGCACTTGCAACCGCTAAACCGCCCTCATAAGCCGCCCAGAAGCGCGGGCCCCGCTCGCCACTTTCCATGAGCAATTGGTAGTCGTTTACATAACGGGCGTTCGGCATACCGGGCCACACGTCGTCCCACACGCCAATGTAGTCTTCCAGCTCGTAGGGGGAGACGAGTTCTCGGATTTCAAACCCTTCTGGGCAGACGATTTGAGCGGTGTTTGCAACCAGCGCATCGGGTGAAATGAAATGTTGGGTAGCATCAGCGTCCCGCTCAAAACCGGCTGCGAGCAGGCTTGCCACCAAAGCATTGCAAGGAGAGTCGTCGGCGTGCACGCGCCAGCAAAGCGCGCCCGCGTGCACTTTCGCATCCGCAATTTCCTCGGCTACGATCTGTTCGGTGAGGGCAATCGGAAAGTCGTGCCAGAGCACGTAGCGCAAGGAGCCATGTGGGTTGGTGTAGCGCACGGTGTAAGGCGTTTGCTCCCGCACCATGCCAGGTACGCGCGTGTTTCGGCGCATGGTTTCGTTGTACATTTTTTGCAGACTACTATCCATCGTTAGAGCCCAATGGAGGCGGGGTCGCCCACGCCGTGCCGTAGTATTTCGGCTTGGCCGTCTTCGTCTAAGTGAATTATCGTAGTGGCGTTATTGGGGCACGCCCCGGCATCTAAAAATAGATCAAGTCCGTTCCAGTTGCGCCCCACGATGTCCTCAGGCTCGTGGAGCGGTTCGGTTTCGCCTGCGGGAATAAGCGTAGTGGACAAAATCGGTTCGCCGAGTTCGGCGAGTAGCGAAAGGGCAACGTTGTGCGCGGGCACGCGCAGGCCAATTTCGTTACGTTTAGGGGTTTGCAGACGCTTAGGCACTTCCCGTGTTGCACGCAAAATAAAGGTGAACGGCCCTGGCGTGGCCCGCTTCAAAATACGAAATGCGGTGTTATCGACGCGCGCATAGTTCGCAATTTGCGACAAATCTGCACACACCAGCGTTAGATGGTGTTTTTCATCTAAACCACGCAGGGCACGCAAGCGGCGCACGGCATCGACATCGCCCAAGTGGCAGCCGAACGCGTAGGCGCTATCGGTCGGGTAGGCAATGACGCCGCCTGCGCGCAGAGTCTTAACGGCGATGCCAATTAGGCGCGGCTGCGGGTTATCGGGGTGAATTTGGATGTGCTGCATTGTTCTAAGTGTAATAAAGATATGCCAACTTACCACCACGCGTCCATAACTTCGACGGGTATAGTTCGCCTATGAATTTATTACAGCTTCAAATTGTCGTTGCAATCGCCGACTCTCAGTTGTCGATTTCCTCGGCGGCCGCAGTTTTGGGGGTCTCCCAGCCGGCACTTTCAAAGCAGCTTATTGCGCTCGAAAAGGAGTTGGGTCTTCATTTGTTTGATCGGCGCGGTAAACGATTGGCTCGGATTACGCCGGCGGGCGACGAAGTAATGACCATCGCCCGCCGTGTTTTGGGCGAGATGACCAACATCCAAGCGGTATCGAGCGAATTTAAAAATGCAATTGGCGGCGCGCTCACCATTGCCACCACCCATACCCAAGCGCGGTATGTGTTGCCTGCTGTGATTGAGCCCTTCATGAAGCGCTTCCCCGATTGCAAATTGGCGCTTAAACAGGGCACGCCGCAATCGTGCGCGGCCCTTGTGGCCTCGGGTCAAGCCGATATCGCCATCGCAACCGAGGCCTTAACCGAGCACCCCGAATTAGCTACGCTACCCGTTTATGACTGGAACCGAGTGCTGGTTGTGCCGACCCAACACCCTTTAGCAGAGTCAAAAAAGCCGAAACTGTCAGAGGTGGCCCGCTATCCGCTTATTACCTACGACGGCACGTTTACTGGGCGCTCGAAAATCGACGCGGCCTTTCGGCAGGCAGGATTGTTGCCAAATGTGGTGCTCACCGCACTCGATTCGGACATCATCAAAACCTACGTCCGCTTGGGGCTTGGGGTGGGCATCATCGCCCAAATGGCGGTTGAGCCCAAGCGCGACGAC
>JANMDS010000411.1:0-2194 GCA_031376405.1 Betaproteobacteria bacterium | reverse complement strand
AGTTGTAGCTGTCAGACAAGATACCAATCTTGGTGCCGCGCCCATTCACACCAAAATTAGCGCGTGCTGCATTGGATTTTTGCGTCACGTCACCTTGCGATACCGCGCTACCGCTACGCGTTTCTGGCGTCGTGCTCGGGCGCACAAAGCGTAAATTTTTCATCAGCGAAAGGCGTTGCATTGCCTCAACCGGCAAGTCGCCTGATACATTACGACCGTTCACGCTCATCCGTTGCATGCCCATCGCGAGGAATTCATTTTGCAACGCGATGCCCTCGTCTTTCGCCACCGCATCAACCCGAACCCGCCCACGACGAACTTGTAATTGCGTTTGCGAAATCGTGCCATTCGCCACCGGCGCGCTTTTGCCAAAAACGAAGTGTGAAGATAAATTTAACGCCTTCTTTTCATCCGCACCAAAATGCAGAAGGCGCGCATCAATGCGTGGGGAATCAATTGGGATAACAGTAGTCTCAACTTGCGTGCTTGCAAGCGCCTTTGCCGTTACCCGGGAATCTGCATCAAGATTGGCGAGATTGGATTCGAAAGCAGCAATATCCAACGGTGAAAGTGGCGCGCTATGGGCATACATCACTGAGAAACTGAGTAGCAACAAAACAAATACGACTAAGCGACAAAGACGAAGATGACGCAACTGCATGGTGTGCTCCTATCAAGGTGGAAACATCGCGCCGTATTGGCATCGTCGGTGTTCAATTTTGCATCGAACCACGCCATGCTTAATTTTGTTGATGAGAGTCTAAAGAATCGCGCCATCGTACGCAAGTAGTGCAATCATCGTGGCAGCTGACTCATACAAACCTGCATTGTCATGAATTGCGCGCGGCGTTTCACTTACAATCGAGAGTTAATTTTTTTCCTGGACTGTACTTTCAATATGAAAATATTCAAATCTTCATTTGCGCGCGGCTTCACACTCATTGAGGTAATGATCGTGGTGGTCATTCTCGGCATCCTGGCTGCGGTAGTGATCCCTAAAATTCTGGATCGCCCGGATCAGGCGCGTGTAATCGCAGCAACTTCCGATATTCGAGTAATCATGCAGCAGCTAAAACTATATCGGCTTGACAACGCTGCATACCCCTCGACCGATCAAGGCTTGCAAGCTCTCGTTATCAAGCCTACAACGAATCCGTTACCACTCAATTGGAGGCAAGGCGGATACTTGGAAAAATTACCGAATGACCCGTGGGGCCGTCCTTATCAATATCTCAATCCCGGTTTGAAAGGCGAGCTGGATGTGTTCAGTTTGGGCGCGGACGGACAGCCGGGCGGCGAGGGAAATAATGCGGATATTGGTTCGTGGAATCTTTAGTTCCTCATAGCGCGTAAATAATGAAACGCCAGCATTGGTGCGGCTTAACAGGCATAAATAGCTCAAACTCCTCTCTCCGCTTAGAGTTTGCGTGTAAGCATGGTCGGCATAACCAAACTGGCTTTACGCTTATCGAAGTACTGGTCGTGACCATAATTTTAGGCATTGCGCTGTCTCTTGTTGTTGCAAATCTGATCCCCGACGAGCGCGAAAAAGTTCGTATCGAAAGTGAGCGCGTGTTGGTGTTACTTGAACAAATTCGCGATGAATCCGCGATGAGCGGCAAGGCGATTGCGGTGGAAGTGAAAGACAATTCGATGCAATTTTTTGAGCGCGATCAAAAATCAGTCGAAACAAAATGGCTGCCGCTAGAAGCGCTAAACGGTAGTGCCATCGCCGCAAGAGAGTTTGCGAGCGGCACCATTGGTGAGCTATACATGGGCTCATTGTCTTCAAACGCCACCAGAACAAGCGACACAGAATCTATCGCCACATTTCAACCCGCCGGTGTGGCGGCACCATTTGACGTGAAAATTCAATCCGCCACGTCAGCGCTTAATACGCAAACTATTCGTGTTGATGCACTGGGAAATCTTTCCTTGGTCGCGACAACCAGCGATGCGGCAAAATGAAATTCATTTTTAAACACGCGGGTTTCACACTCATCGAAGTCTTGATCGCGCTCGCGATTTTGGCTATCGCACTCACGGCCGCCATGCGCGCCGCGAGTGTTGCCACCGATAGCGCCAACGAAACCAAACTGCGCACGCTTGCCACGTGGATTGCGCAAAACCGCATCGCGGAAATTAACGCGTTAAGCGCCACCAGTTTTCCCGGTGTCGGCGAATCCAACGGTCG
>JANMDS010000300.1:0-3596 GCA_031376405.1 Betaproteobacteria bacterium | reverse complement strand
ACGTACCAAGCTACGGTTTCGGAAGTGGGCTCAGACCCTGTTTTGCAGAGCACACTCGCCAGCGTTTCAGTTGCGATTGTGATGATTGCACTGTTCGTACAACGCTGGTTAATTTCGCGCAGCAGACGTGAAGTCATGCAAGGGCGTAGCGCGCGCCCACAAGCCATTTCGGGCATTTCAAGTATCGCGCTTGGCCTCGGAGCAAGCGCAATCGTATTGATTTCTTTACTGCCTGTTTTTAGCGTCGTAGTCGGCGCATTTACGCAAGCACGCGGCCCAGTGATGCGTTGGGGGCAATGGACGACGGCAAACATAGAGCGAATACTTACGCGCGCGCCCGACCCCTTATTGAACACGCTCCTCTACGCCGCCATTGCCACGGCAATTGGTATTTGCTTGAGCGTACTCATTAGCTACATGGTCGTAAAAAAACGCAATGCGCTTACGCCGCTTTTAGATTATCTCAGCACGCTGCCGCTCGCGCTCTCGGGCACAGTGATTGGGATCGGTCTGCTGTTGGCATTCAATACTGGCTGGCTGCCGCTCACTGGTACTGCCGCGATTATTGTGCTCGCCTATGTGGTGCGAAGGTTACCTTTCGGTACACGCAATGCTTCCAGTACGCTGCACAATATTCCGGACTCGATCGAAGAGGCATCGATTAGCTTGGGCGTTCCGCCTGTAAAAACATTTTTTCGCGTGATGCTGCCGCTCATGGCGCCTGCAATCGTTGCCGCTGCGATGCTTACGTGGACCACTACTGTCGCGGAGTTGAGCGCTTCAATTATTGTGTACTCGGGTGGCCGGGAAACGTTACCGATTCAAATTTTTCGGCTCATCGACAGCGGCCTCATGGCGCAAGCATCCGCGTATGGCTTGCTGCTCATCGTGGTGATCTTAATCCCTATTATCGTTGCCATGCGTTTTTCAAAAATAGATCTCTTCGGAGCACGATAGCTCCAATTCACCAATAATGCGTGATCCCCCTAATTTGCTGGAGACTTCATACTATGGTTCGCACTTTTAATCGTCGTGATTTTTTAGCGTTTGGTTTAGGCTCTGCGCTCTCAGTGCCTAGCTTTGCGCAAAGCGGCGGCTCGTTAGTAATCTATACCTCCAACAACGCGCAGGCGTTCGATTCGGTAACAGAGGTTGCGCGTAAACGTTTGCCTGGCACAAAATTGTCCGCCATCACCGGTGGTTCGGGTCAGCTCTTGCGTAGGCTCGAAGCGGAGGCCGCAAAACCGCAAGGGGATATTTTTTGGAGCTCATCGGCCAATACTTTGGGTGCATTTAAGCAACTCTTCGAGCCGTACCGATCGCCTGAACTCGCTAATATTCCAACCGCACTGCATCATCCACAGGGCTTATGGTCCGCCGCAAATATTCATGTGGCCGTAGCGATGGTCAACCGCAATCAGTTAGCCGGTGTGCCGATGCCAAAAACTTGGACTGATTTACTCGA
Source organism: Betaproteobacteria bacterium (assembly GCA_031376405.1). GTDB lineage: Bacteria > Pseudomonadota > Gammaproteobacteria > Burkholderiales > Casimicrobiaceae > JANMDS01. The sequence continues at coordinate 2,131 of JANMDS010000300.1, read as the reverse complement.
TCCACGTCTCAAAGGCAAAATTACCATTGCCGACCCGGCGAATAGTTCAACCGCGCTTACGATACTCTGGGGCGTGGAAAAAATGCTGGGCGCAGACGCACTCAAGCGTTTGGCGGCGAACGTGAAAGTGCAGAGCGCAGCGGCGACCGTATTGCGTGCCGTGGCGCAAGGCGAATTCGCTGTCGGCTTAACCTTTGAAGCCAACGCATACGCGTATGTTGCAGGCGGGCAAAAGGAAATTTCATTGCTCTACCCCACCGACGGTACGTTTACCACCGCCGAATATTTAACGCTCATTAAAGGGGCGCCTGCCGGAGAATTGGCCAAGCGTGGCTGCGACCATTTGCTCAGCAAAGAAGTGCAAACAGAACTGTTGCTTTCCGCATTTCGCCGCCCGGCACGCAGTGATATTGACGTATCGAAATTAGTCGATTTACCCGCGCTCTCCGGCATCAAAGTATTTCCGATTGATGAAGACGAAGCCGCCGCCAAACGCGCGGATTTCATTAAGCGCTGGCAAACCCTCGTCGCCTAAGCAAACACCAAAAGACCTACGGCGCAAAAACAGCATTTTCTGGGAGATATCGCCTGAAAAATACCGTTTTTGCCGCAGGTATTTGTACGATCCGAGCGTTTTTCCAATGAAAAAGGCCTAGCGCAACGCTAAGCCTTCGGGTATTCTGGTGGCGCATCAGGGATTTGAACCCCGGACCTGCGGATTATGATTCCGTCGCTCTAACCAACTGAGCTAATGCGCCAAGGAGCGAGATTATACCTGCGGCGCAGTATGACGCGGTTTTTAGATTTATCTCCGGAAAATCGGACGCGTAAACTACTTCTCCAATGACCTCCACCACGCTACCGCCCCTTTCCGTCCTCGATTTGTGCCCGATTGTTGAAGGCGGCACCGCCCAGAGCGCGCTGAACAACGCACTCGATCTCGCCCGCCACACTGAGGCGCTGGGCTATCAGCGCTATTGGATGGCTGAGCACCACAATATGGATGGCGTGGCCAGCTCGGCAACATCAGTGCTGATTGGTTACGTTGCTGGCGGAACAAAAACAATTCGCGTGGGCTCCGGTGGCGTGATGTTGCCTAACCACGCCCCGCTTGTGATCGCCGAGCAATTTGGGACGTTGGCGACGCTTTACCCAGGACGCATTGATCTTGGCCTCGGGCGCGCACCGGGCACGGACCGGATGACGATGCGAGCCTTGCGCAGGCACCTCAATACAAACGAAGAAGAAGGATTCGTAGACGATGTGGTGGAGTTGTACGAATATTTTCGACCACCCGAAGGTGCACCGCGTGCGGTGCGTGCAATTCCGGGCATCGGATGTGATGTGCCGATGTGGTTGTTGGGCTCAAGTTTGTATAGCGCACAAGTTGCAGCGATGATGGGGTTACCGTTCGCGTTTGCGTCTCACTTTGCGCCTGCGCTGTTGATGAATGCGTTGGAGTTGTACCGCAACACGTTTCGTGCGTCCGGCGTATCTGGCGCGCTCACCAAGCCCTACGCAATGGTGGGGGTCAATGTTTGTGCCGCAGAAACCGACGAGGACGCTACGGTGCTTTTCACCACCATTCAACAACGGTTTTTAGGGATGCAGCGAGACCAACGTAGGCCCTTGCAACCGCCGGTAAAAGGTATGGATTCAATTTGGAATCACGCTGAACAACTTGCGGTGGAGCGAATGCTTCAGATATCAGCGGTTGGCTCCGCAACCAAGGCTAAAGCACGATTACACGAAATCGCGCACGCCACACAAGCCGACGAACTTATTCTTGCAAGCGCGATATACGATCATGACGCGCGCAAGCGCTCATATGCGCTGGTTGCGAATTAAGTGAGCCAACGTTTTCGGCGGCGATAACTCTTCACGTCTTTAAAGCTTTTGCGGCCTTGCGACGAAATACCCAAGTAGAACTCTTTCACATCTTCATTGTTTCGAAGCTCGCTGGCCTCGCCATTCATCACCACGCGGCCATTTTCTAAAATGTAGCCGTAGTCAGCGTATTTCAGCGCGACATTGGTGTTTTGCTCTGCCAACAAGAAGCTCACTTCTTCTTTGGTGTTCAAGTCTTTTACGATGTTGAAAATTTCTTCAACGATTTGAGGCGCGAGCCCCA
>JANMDS010000264.1:0-3891 GCA_031376405.1 Betaproteobacteria bacterium | reverse complement strand
CGTCGCCGACGATTTGTCCGCGCTAGTCACCCACTTGAACCTGAAAAGCTGCACCCTTGTCGGCCATTCGGCGGGTGCCGGCGACATCGCGCGCTACATCGGCCGCTTTGGAACGGGACGCGTCGCGAAGGCGGTGCTGGTGTCCGCCATTCCTCCGCTGCTGCTGAAGACGTCAGCCAATCCCGACGGCGTGCCGATCGCAACCTTCGACGGACTTCGGGCCGGGGTCGCAAGCGATCGCGCTCAGTTCTACCGCGATCTTGGAGACGGGCCGTTCTTCGGCGCGAACCGGCCCGGCGCAAAGGTTTCGAAGGGCGTCAAGGATGCTTTCTGGCTGTGGTGCATGCAGGTCGGCTTGCGCGCGTCTTACGAAGGCATCAAAGCTTTTTCGGAGACGGATTTCACGCAGGACCTTGCACGGTTCGACGTCCCAACGTTGATCGTTCACGGCGAAGACGATCAGAATGTGCCGATCGCAACGACGGCGCGCATTTCAGAAAAGCTTATTAAAGGCGCGTCTTTGAAGATCTATCCGCAGGCGCCACACGGTCTGACCGTCACCCACAAGGACCAATTCAACGTGGACGTTCTCGGCTTCATCCAGAAGAAGAGCTGACGTTCGTGGCGCGAAACTTAACATCAGTATGCATTCCGCAGGAGTTGCCCGATGAGTATCTTCAAGACCAAGGACGGCACCGAAATTTACTACAAGGATTGGGGCTCCGGACCGCCCATCACCTTCTCCCATGGTTGGCCACTGAACGCCGACGCCTGGGACGATCAAATGCTGTTTCTGGCGTCGAAAGGCTTTCGCTGCATTGCGCATGATCGGCGCGGCCATGGCCGTTCAAGTCAACCCTGGGATGGAAACAACCTCGACACGTATGCCGACGATCTCTCCGAGCTGATCAACACGCTCGATCTAAAAAAGATCGTCATGATCGGACATTCGACGGGCGGCGGAGAGGTCACACGCTACATCGGCCGGCATGGGACGAAGCGCGTTGCCAAAGCGGTTCTGATCTCGGCCATCCCGCCGCTCATGCTGAAAACACCGGCCAATCCCGGCGGTCTGCCGATCGAGGTGTTCGACGCCATCCGGGCGGGCGTCACCACTGACCGCTCGCAATACTATCAAGATCTCAGTCTGCCGTTTTATGGGGCCAATCGAACTGGCTCGAAAGTCTCGCAAGGCGTCAAAGACAGTTTTTGGCTCTGGTCGATGCAGGCGGGCGAAAAGGGCGCTTTCGATTGTATCAAGGCGTTTTCGGAGACGGATCTCACTGAAGATCTGAAAAAGATCGACGTTCCGACCCTCGTTTTGCACGGAGACGACGACCAGATCGTGCCGATAGCTGACTCCGCGTTGCTATCATCCAAGATCATCGTAAAGGCGACGCTGAAGGTTTATCCCGGCGCGCCTCACGGACTTTTCGCCACGCACAAGGATCAGCTGAACCAAGACATCCTCAGCTTCATTCAGAGCTGAGGCAATTGGCACGTGCCGGTGCAGAGCAAACCCCTGCAGGTACTCAACTACCAACGATAAAGTTGAAGGAACGGAAGATGCCCGGTTCGCCGCAAATAGAAACCACATCGCGAACGGCAGACATTTCGCGACGCGGATTTTGCATGTGTTGCATAGCGGCGTCGCAAGCAGGAGCCTTAGGCTGGCTCAGCCCGCGCGCAGCCTACGCCGAGGCCCGGGGAATAGTCAGTCTGATTAAGGACAGCGCCGCCAAATCCTCAATCACGACCCATAAATTGCGCGGCAACATAAGCGTACTCGAGGGATCTGGCGGTAACATCGCCGTGCTCGATGGACCCGACGGCAAGGTTTTGGTCGAAGCGGGCATCAGTGTGTCGCAGCCGCAGATCGAGAAGGCGCTGAAGCAGATCTCTGACCAGCCGATTACGCATCTCATCAACACGCATTGGCACTTCGACCATGCCGATGGCAACACATGGCTACATACGGCTGGCGCGACAATTATTGCTCACAGCAATACCCTGAAGCGCCTGTCTGAAGTGCAGCGCGTCGAGGACTGGGACTACAACTTTCTCCCCCCGCCGAAGGGCGGACTGCCGGAAGTGATCTTCGACGCTGATCACAGCCTGAAGCTCAATAGTACGTCGATCGACTTGAAACACTATGAGCCGGCACACACCGACGGCGACATATCGGTCCGTTTTGCCGAAGCGGACATCATCCACGTCGGGGACACATTCTGGAATGGTATCTATCCGTTCATCGACTACTCAACCGGTGGCAGCATCGATGGAATGATCGCGGCGTCCGATATCAACCTCGCTGCGATCACTGATGAAACCATCGTTATCCCTGGGCACGGAACTCCGATCAGCAATCGGCGCGAACTTATTGCCTTTCGCGACATGCTTGTTGGGATCCGCGCAAACGTCGCGAATTTGAAGAAAAAAGGTCTGTCCCGAGACGCCGTCGTTGATGCGAAGCCAACCGCCGCATACGACGGCACTTTCGGCAATTTCGTCATCGATCCAGGCTTCTTCACGCGCCTCGTATACCAAGGCGTTTGAACATTTTCGTCATGTCGCCTGTGCGAAGTCGGGCCGACACTTATCAAGGAGACGTTCAGTGCTGACCCGCTTTAATCAGTTCCGCGCCGTCTGCGCTCTGCTCAGCGCCACGGTAATCATGGTCATCTGTATTATCCCATCGCAATCGTCTGAAGCCGGCGCGTTGCCGGTTACGTACTATCGAACAGCGAGCGTAAATGGACTGAATATCTTCTATCGCGAGGCCGGGCCGAAAGACGGGCCCACGGTTCTGCTGCTTCACGGCTTTCCGACCTCATCGCATATGTTTCGCAACTTGATCCCCGCGCTCGCCGACACCTATCGCGTGATTGCGCCGGACTATCCGGGATACGGGCAAAGCGACATGCCTGACCGAGCCAAGTTCGCGTACACGTTCGACAACTACGCCGAGATCGTCGACGGATTGCTCAATCAGCTCAACGTCAAGAGCTACGCAATGTATGTCATGGACTACGGCGCGCCCGTCGGCTGGAGACTAGCGCTCAAGCATCCAGACCGAGTGACAGGTCTGATCGTTCAGAACGGCAATGCCTACGCCGAAGGACTGAAAGAATTCTGGGACCCCATCAAGCTATATTGGGCCGATGGCTCTGATGCGCATCGCAAGGCGCTTAGCTTCCTCGTCACGCCAGCGACAACAAAGTTTCAATACACCGATGGGGTTGCCGACGTAACGCGCATTTCGCCTGATAACTGGATCCACGATCAGGCGCTTTTGGATCGTCCGGGCAACGCCGACATCCAGCTTGACCTCATGTACGACTATCGCACCAATCTACCGCTCTACCCGTTCGTCCAGGACTACTTCCGCAAGTATAAGCCGCCGACGCTGATCGTCTGGGGCAAGAACGATACGATTTTTCCGGCTGACGGTGCCTATCCCTACAAGCGTGATTTGCCCGATGTCGAATTCCATTTACTCGACACCGGACACTTTGCCATCGAGGACAAAGCCGACGAGATGGTTCCTTTGATCCGCACTTTTCTCGAACGCAGGCTGCCGCGAAACCAGTGAGAAGCAAGCGGCTTCGCGTGCCTACTCTCAACAGGAGTTCCGCATGATCGACAATCCGAACGCCGCCGAACGGTTTCTGCCTGAGGTCGTCGCTGCTGAGGGAGAAGAGCCTGGCTTCTTCAAAGGCGATCGCATCAAGATCGCGGTTCGTTTTCCTGTCGGGCACTATCGCGTACCCATGTATCTGCGCGGCAAACTGGGAGTCGTCGACATGGTGATCGAGCCAACAGCGATCAACAATGAGGAGGAGGGCTTTGGCAGAAACGCTGGCTCGAAGCGCCATTACTATCGCATCTCGG
>JANMDS010000246.1:0-7048 GCA_031376405.1 Betaproteobacteria bacterium | reverse complement strand
GCAAATTAGATGATTCCCTACGCCTCTATTCAAGCCGTCGCGATTGATCTCGACGGAACACTACTCGACACCATTGACGATCTCTCTGGCGCGGCGAATCGCACGTTACGCGCACTCGGTCTAAACGAAATTCCGTTGGCGAGGCTCAAAACGTTCGTCGGCAAAGGTAAGGCCATGCATGTGCGCCGATCGCTGGCCGCTGCAATGGGGCGCGAAGCAACCGAGGCCGAGTTCAGCGCAGCGATAATTATTTACGAAAAAGAATATTTCGAGCACATTGACGACGCTACCTGTGCGTACGCAGGCGCGCGCGAAGGTGTAGCGGCTTTGCGCGCAAAAGGCTATCCCATCGCGTGCGTAACCAACAAAGCGCGCACGTTCACCTTGCGCCTGCTTGCGAAGCAAAATTTTCTGGATCAGTTTGATTTCATTCTCGGTGGTGATGAGCTCGCGCGTAGCAAGCCCGACCCACTGATGCTCACCCACACCGCTGCGCAGCTCAACGTGTCCGCGTCGCAATTACTCATGATTGGCGACTCGGGCAACGATGCCCATGCTGCCCGTGCTGCGGGCTGCCCGATGGCGCTTATGAGCTATGGCTACACCGAGGGCGAACCCATTGCGAGCATTCCGAACGATGGTATATTCAATTCCATCGCGGACATCGCGGCGCTTTTGCCGCAACGCCGACTGTAGAGAATCAAATCAAATAATGCACCGTTTTACATGGGTTCGGGTACTGGGTTATTGGCGTTTGTCCGCCAACTAATTTCGTGCGCCTGTAGCGAGCCAGATCGCTACACCCAGCTGTAAACGACTTAACCTATTTCCACGGTGCAACCATGACAGAAACTGAATTCCTCGCGCTCGCTGCGCAGGGCTACAACCGCATCCCCCTCACCCTCGAGACGCTCGCCGATCTCGACACGCCCCTCTCGCTCTATTTAAAACTAGCCAACGCTCCGCACTCATTTCTGCTTGAGTCTGTTGTGGGCGGCGAGCGCTACGGACGCTACTCGTTCATCGGCCTGCCCTGCAGCACGCGCATCGCCGTGCGGGGCAAGCGCATTGCCGTCACCACACCCAGCGACGAAGTGAAGCATGAAGTGAGCGACCCACTGGCGTTTATAGCAGCGTATCAAGGGCAATTTAAAGTCGCCACCATCCCCGGCATGCCCCGGTTTTGCGGCGGGCTCGCAGGCTATTTTGGGTACGAGACGATTCGGTACATTGAGCCCAAGCTCGCCGCTAAGCCCGAAAAATCAGACCCGATCAACGTGCCCGATATTTTGATGATGCTTACCGATGAGTTGGCCGTGATGGACAATTTATCCGGCAAGATTACGTTGATTGTGTACGCGGACCCCGCGCGCCCCGACGCGTACGAGCGTGCAGCCACGCGACTGACCGAATTGCGCGGACGTTTGCGTCAGCCCGCGATTATTCCGCTGCAACCGGCCACGCATGTGCAGAAAGCGTATTCGGTCACAGGCGAGAAGAAGTTCAAAGCGGATGTAGCGAAATGTAAAGAATACATTGCCGCGGGCGATTGCATGCAGGTATTGCCTTCGCAACGGATGGAAATGCCCTTTACCGAGCCGCCGATTTCGCTCTACCGGGCGCTGCGCACGTTAAACCCGTCGCCGTACATGTTTTATTACAACTTCGAAGATTTTCATGTGGTGGGCGCATCACCTGAGATCCTTGTGCGGCAAGAATCTGGCACTGTCACCGTTCGCCCATTGGCAGGAACTCGCCCGCGCGGCAAAACTCGTGAAGAAGATTTGCAAAACGAAGTGGATCTACTCGCCGATCCGAAGGAAATTGCCGAACATGTGATGCTTATTGACCTCGGGCGTAACGATATTGGGCGCGTGGCGGAAGTGGGTAGCGTGAAGCTGACCGACAAGATGTTGGTGGAAAGATACTCCCATGTAATGCACATCGTCTCGCATGTTGATGGCAAGCTGAAAGCCGGCATGAACAACGTAGATGTATTGCGCGCCACCTTCCCCGCAGGCACGTTGAGCGGTGCACCGAAAATTCGGGCGATGGAAATTATCGACGAATTGGAGCCATTAAAGCGGGGCATTTACGGCGGCGCAGTCGGCTATTTGAGCTATCAAGGCGATATGGATTTAGCCATTGCGATTCGCACCGCGGTCATTAAAAACGGTACGCTCTACGCGCAAGCTGCAGCGGGCATCGTGCACGACTCCATCCCTGAAAATGAATGGCAAGAAACGCTCGCCAAAACCCGTGCGGTGATTCGCGCTGCTGAAATGGTACAGAGAGGGCTGGATGATGAACGCAATCATTGATTTTCGAAGTGACACCGTAACCCGCCCCAACGCCGCGATGCGTGCGGCGATGGCGGCGGCTGAAGTGGGCGATGATGTGTGGGGCGACGACCCGACGGTGATTCGCTTACAACAAATTTGCGCCGAGCGCGCAGGCTTTGAGGCGGGGTTGTTTTTGCCGAGCGGCACGCAGAGTAATTTGTGTGCCTTGCTTGCCCATTGCCAACGCGGTGATGAATATATCGTGGGCCAATTGGCCCACACCTATAAGTACGAAGGCGGCGGTGCGGCGGTGTTGGGCTCCATTCAACCGCAGCCGATTGAAAACGCTGCGGACGGCACGATTCCGTTAGAGAAAATCTCAGCGGCAGTCAAACCAGTGGACGACCACTTCGCGCGCACGAAATTATTTACGCTTGAAAACACCATCGGCGGCAAAGTCTTGCCGCGTGAGTACGTGCCCGCTGCCCAAAAGTTGGCTCGCTCGCATGGGCTTGCTGTGCACTTGGACGGCGCGCGCATTGCGAACGCGGCGGTGGCGATGGGCGTGAGCTTAAAAGAGGCGTGCGTAGGTTTTGATAGCGTCTCCATTTGTCTATCAAAGGGCTTGGGGGCACCGGCGGGTTCAGTGTTGGTGGGTGATAAACACTTTTTGCAATCAGCACGGCGCTGGAGAAAAATGTTGGGCGGCGGCATGCGGCAAGCGGGCATCATTGCAGCAGCGGGCATTTACGCGCTTGAACATCAATTTGATCGACTTGCCGACGACCACGCGAATGCACATGCACTGGCAGAAGGTTTGCGAGGTATTTCTGAGTTGGGAAACGTTTCTCAAGCAACGAATATGGTGTTCGTTGAAGTGCCGCCTGCGCATATTGCACCGCTGCAAGGGCATTTATCGGCGGCGGGTATCTTGTGCGCAATCGGTCCGACCACGCGCTTGGTGCTGCATTTGGATGTAGATCGCGCGGGGGCAACGAAATTCGTAAGTGAATGCAAAGATTGCTTTGCAGGAAAGGTGCGCCTGCCAAGCGCACCGATGGCCGCGGCGACTGGCTACGCGGCCACCGCAACGGGGGGTAGCAAATGAAAATTTTTATCCTCGATAATTACGATTCGTTTACTTACAACCTTGTGCAGTACTTTGGCGAACTCGGCGCGCAGGTCACAGTGAAGCGCAACGATGAAGTGAGCGTGGCCGATGTGTTCGCTGCGCAGCCGGATCGCATTTGTGTATCCCCCGGGCCGTGCACACCGGTGGAAGCGGGCATCTCGGTGCCTCTGATTACCGCAGCGGCGGAAAAGAAAATCCCATTGCTAGGCGTGTGCTTGGGCCACCAAAGTATCGGCGCCGCTTTTGGCGGCAACATCGTGCGTGCGCAACGGGTGATGCATGGCAAAACTTCAACGCTTAACCACGATGGCACGAGCGTATTTAAAGATTTGCCTTCACCCTACACCATCATTCGCTACCATTCGCTAGTGATCGAGAAAGCAACGTGCCCGAAAGTATTGATCCCCTCTGCGCACAGCGAAGATGGTGAAATCATGGCGGTGCGCCACGCGAGTCTGCCGATTCACGGCGTGCAGTTTCATCCAGAATCCATCTTGACCGAGCACGGGCACGCGTTGCTCAAAAATTTTATGGAACTCAAGTAATGTCCATCACCCCCCAAGAAGCCCTCCAACGTACGATTGAACATCGTGAAATTTTTTATGACGAAATGCTCTCGCTCATGCGCCAAATTATGGCCGGTGAAGTCTCGCCGCTCATGAGTGCGGCAATTCTCACGGGCTTGCGCGTTAAGAAAGAGACGATTGGCGAAATTACCGCTGCGGCGCAAGTAATGCGCGAGCTGTCTACGAAAGTGGTCGTCCCGCCCGCTCACGCTGCAAATTTGGTTGATGTGGTGGGCACGGGTGGTGATGGCTCGCATACCTTTAATATTTCTACTGCCTCGATGTTCGTGGCGGCGGCGGCGGGTGCGAATATTGCAAAGCACGGCAATCGCGGCGTGTCATCAAAATCTGGGGCCGCAGATGTGTTGGAAGCCCTGGGCGCCAACATCATGCTCAGTGCGCCACAGATTGCAGCGTGCATTGAAGAAACGGGAATCGGTTTTATGTTCGCACCAAACCACCATTCCGCAATGAAAAACGTAGCGCCAGTGCGCCGCGAAATGGGTGTGCGTACGATCTTCAATATTCTGGGGCCGCTTACCAACCCTGCCGGAGCGCCGAACATTTTAATGGGCGTATTCCACCCCGATTTAGTGGGCATACAAGTGCGCGTGCTCGAACGCTTAGGCGCGCAACATGCGCTTGTGGTGCACGGGAAAGATGGGCTTGACGAAGTGGCGCTTGGCGCGGCTACGCTCGTGGGAGAGCTGAAGGACGGCAAGATTTCGGAGTACGAAATTCACCCAGAAGATTTTGGTTTGGCCATGCAATCAAACCGTTCCATCAAAGTGGCGGACGCAAACGAATCCAAAGAAATGGTGCTTGAAGCCCTGGGCAATAAAGCTGGCCCGGCACGAGAAATTGTGGTGTTAAACGCCGGTGCGGCGCTCTATGCAGCCAATGTTGCACGTGACATTACAGATGGCATCGCGCGCGCACGCGAAGCACTCGCGAGCGGCGCTGCGCGTGCAAAGTTGGATCAGTTTGTGGGGGTTACGCAGTCGTTGAAAGCGTAAAAAAACGGTGATACCTGCGGCGTAAAAACGGCATTTTTTAGGAAGTATCCCCAGAAAATACGCCTTTTTATGTGCCACGTTGGGTTAGCTGAGAAACATTTCCTGCAAATCGTTGAGATAGCGCAGCCCCAACGCAGTAGGCGCAAACCGCAAATGGTTTCGTGCTAGCAGACCTTTTTTTTCTGCAGCATCAAGTTGCGCAGCGATGAGCGAAATCGGAAATCCGGTGCGCTCGGCGAAGAGCGTAACGGGCACGCCTTCTACCAATCGTAGCGCATTCAACATGAACTCAAAACCAAATTCACTGCGCGCTAATTCCCGCTGCTCGATGACCGCATCGCCCGCTTCCATCGCGCTCATATAGTGCTCCGGTTGCTTGGCTTTTACGGTGCGCTCTACACGGTTGGGGAATGAGAGCTTGCCGTGCGCGCCCGCGCCGATCCCCACGTAGTCGCCAAATTTCCAGTAATTCACATTGTGCGCGCTGGTTTCGCCTTTGCGCGCGAAGGCAGAAATTTCGTAGCGCGCAAAACCTGCGTGGGCTAACGCACCATGTACGGATTCTTCGATTTCCCCGCAGGTATCGTCGTTGGGCAGTGTGGGCGGATGCGAATGAAATAACGTGTTCGGCTCAAGTGTGAGCTGGTAGGCGGAAATGTGGGTCACGCCAGAAGTGATCGCGCGCGTGATGTCGCTTCGGGCATTCGCCTCGGTTTGGTTGGGCAATGCATACATCAAATCTACATTCACCCGCGCGAAATTTTTAAGCCCAATTTCCACTGCGCGCTCGGCTTCGCCTGCGTTGTGCACGCGCCCGAGGGCGGTTAAGTGCGCGTCGTTAAAGCTTTGTATACCGATGGACAAACGGTTTACTCCAGCTGCGGCGTAGGCTGCAAACTTCTCCGCTTCAAACGTGCCGGGGTTGGCTTCGAGTGTAATTTCTGCGTCGGCTAAGAGCTTGGTGCGCGCCCGAACGCCGCACAAAATAGTGTCGATGGCTTTTGCGGAAAACAAGCTTGGTGTGCCGCCGCCGAAAAAAATCGTGTAAATCGGGCGTCCCCAAAATTGCGGGAGTTGCGTTTCTAAATCGCGTAGGAGTGCTTCAACGTAACGCGTCTCGGTGAAATTGTCCCCCTTCACCGCATGCGAATTGAAATCGCAATACGGGCATTTTTTGATGCACCACGGAATATGAATGTAGAGCGAAAGTGGCGGCAGCGCGGTGAAGGTAGGTGTGGTGAGACTCACTGCAGCGGCCACTCTTCAATGGTCAGTGCGAATCGTTTTTGATCCCGCCACGCGCCATCCAAATACAGCATGCGCGGGCTTAACCCCTCATGCCGAAAGCTAAGCGATTTGATGAGTTTGATCGAGCGCGTGTTGTCCGGGGCGATATTGGCTTCAATGCGATGCAGCGCGAGTTTGGTGAAGGCATGCTTCACGACGCGGGCCACAGCTTCGCGCGCAAAACCTTGCTTGCCCTGCGCGTCGTCAAGCCAATAACCAAGCGTGCCATTGCTAAAGGGGAACTCGCATAGATTAGTGAGAGACACCATGCCGATGGCCAGTTTTTTATGCACGATCACATAGCGTTCGCCGCGCTGCGGTTGAATGAGCCAGCGCGCCGCATCGGCGTTGTGGATGACGATCTTTACCATTCTCCCTGTGAACTGCTGCGCATTGCGGCGATGAATATCGACCAACGCATCGAGGTGGCGTTCGCTGGGCGGCTCGAGTCGCAAGCGCGGTGTAATGAGCGCGCGTGTGCTCATACGAAATCGGATCGCAGCGCGTCCAATTGTTTTTGTAGCGCGATGGCGCGGTGGGAAATCGTGTTCTTTTGCGCGGTTGGCAACTGCGCGGCGGTCATCTTGAATTCAGGCAAGTAAAAATACGGGTCGTACCCAAAGCCGCCTTCGCCTTGCGCCGCGTCCACAATTTCGCCATACCATTGCCCATGCGCAATCAGGGGTTCGGGGTCGTCTGCGCGCCGCAACGTAACGATCATTGCGGTGTAGTGCGCCCGCCGATTGGCTACGCCTACGAGTACGC
>JANMDS010000239.1:0-4418 GCA_031376405.1 Betaproteobacteria bacterium | reverse complement strand
GGAAGAGCTTGGGATGGAGGTGCCCGGCGCAGCTAATGTTTCCCGAGTTCGACTTCAAGGCGCATTTCCTGCATACCTTTGGTGATCTGACTAAACTTCAACCCCACTAACCCCGTTGCGTTTGGAGTTGGAATGTGCCGGGCATTTTTCAGGAGATTATCTTCAAAAGTGCCCCATTTTGCGCCGCAGGTATTGCTTGTTTTTTGTCTGCACGCTTTTGCGCTATCGCGGTAAAAGCTTTTGCTTTGGCGCGCCCGACTAAAATGCGCGTATGACAACGCCCACTTTCGTTCACCTACGTCTCCATACCGAGTTTTCGATTTCCGATAGTACGGTGCGGATCGATAGCGTGGTTGAGGCGGCGGTGCACGACGGGCAGGGCGCGATCGCCATCACCGACGCATCAAACCTGTTCGGTTTGGTCAAGTTTTACAAAGCCGCCCGAAGCGCGGGCGTAAAGCCCATTATCGGAGTCGATGCTTTTGTCGAAGGTGACACCGAGGCCGACGCGCCTACGCGGGTGTTGCTGCTCGCACAAAATAAAGCAGGGTACTTGCGATTGTGCGACTGGCTCTCACGCGCCTTCGCCGCCCCTGTGCGCGGGCAAGCCGTGTTGCGCCGCGCGTGGTTTGTTGAGAGCACCGATGGCCTTATCGCGCTTGCGGGCTTTCATCATGGCGATGTGGGAGCGGCCTTGCTCGCCCACCACAAAGCAAAAGCCTTGGAGCTGGCGAAATGGTGGACCGCGCGATTTCCTAACCGTTACTACATCGAATTGCAGCGGGCGGGGCACCCCCAGTCGGAAGCCTTAATCTCCCACTGCGTTGCGCTCGCAAGTGAGCTTGACTTACCCGTGGTTGCGACGCACCCCATTCAATACTTAAAGCCGGACGAATTCACCGCCCATGAGGCCCGCGTGTGTATTGCTACCGGTTTTACGCTGGGCAACCATCGCCGTCCGCAGGAGTTCACCCGCGATCAATATTTCCTCACCCAATCGGAAATGGCAACTCGATTTGCGGACATTCCGCAAGCGATTGCCAACACGGTAGAGTTGGCCAAGCGCTGTAACGTTGAGCTTACTTTGGGCAAAAACTATTTGCCCGAGTTCCCTGTGCCCGCGGGGCGCACGCTTGACGAACACTTGCGCGGCGAAGCGCACGATGGACTGATGCTGCGCGTGAAAAATGGCGAAATCTTGCCCTACGTTTTTGAAGCAGACCCTAAAAAGTACGAAGACCGTCTCGATTTCGAGATTAAAACCATTGTCCAAATGGGATTTCCCGGTTACTTTTTGATCGTAGCCGATTTCATTAACTGGGCGAAAAAAAATGGCGTGCCGGTAGGCCCTGGGCGGGGCTCTGGCGCTGGCTCGTTAGTGGCGTTCTCATTGGGCATCACCGATCTTGATCCGCTGCAGTATGGTTTGCTTTTCGAGCGCTTTCTAAACCCAGAGCGGGTATCGATGCCCGACTTCGATATCGATTTTTGTCAAGATGGGCGGGATCGGGTAATCGATTATGTCCGCCAAAAATACGGCAGCCATGCGGTCTCGCAAATTGCTACATTCGGCACGATGGCGGCGAAAGCGGCCGTGCGCGATATTGGCCGCGTGATGGATTTACCGTATGGATTCGTTGATAGCATTGCCAAGCTCATTCCATTTACACCAGGTAAATTAGTGACCCTTGAGCAGGCCCAGATCATGGAGCCCGCGCTGGCGCAACGTGTGCAAGAGGAAGAAGATGTGGCGCAGCTCATTGCGCTCGCGCAGCAAGTAGAGGGGCTCACGCGTAACGTAGGCATGCACGCCGGTGGCGTACTCATCGCGCCGGGCAAGCTCACCGACTTTTGCCCGCTTTATGCGCAAGAAGCGGGCAGCCCGATGATTAGCCAGTTTGATAAAGATGATGTGGAAGCCATTGGCTTGGTGAAGTTCGATTTTCTGGGCCTCACCACACTTACCGTGCTCGATCATGCGGTGCGCCACATTCGCGCATTGAAGCTCAATGAAGGCGATGAAGCATTTGATATCTATAAAGTACCACTCGACGACACCCGTGTTTATAAGATTTTTCAAAAGGGCGAAACCACGGCAATTTTCCAGTTTGAATCGAGCGGCATGCGCTCGGCGCTCATTCAGGCTAAGCCGGATCGATTGGAAGATTTGATCGCGCTCAATGCCTTGTATCGCCCAGGCCCGATGGAGTTCATTCCCACGTTTTGTAACCGCAAACAGGGCCGCGAAAAAGTAGAGTATTTGGACCAGAGGATGGCCCCCTTGCTGGCCGAAACCTACGGCATCATGGTCTATCAAGAGCAGGTGATGCAAGTGGCGCAGGTGTTGGGCGGTTACTCATTAGGCGGGGCGGATTTATTGCGGCGCGCGATGGGTAAGAAAAAAGCCGAGGAGATGGCGCAGCAGCGTGAGGTCTTTCAACAAGGCGCGGCAGAGAAAAATATTGCGCCGGAAGTGGCCTCGGAAATATTCGATCAAATGGAAACGTTCGCAGGCTACGGGTTTAACAAATCCCACTCCGCGGCGTATGCCTACGTCGCGTACCAAACTGCATACTGCAAAGTGCATCACCCTGCTGCGTTCATGGCTGCCAACTTGAGCGCGGTGATGAACGATAGCGCGAAAGTGCGCGAATTTTTAGACGATGCCGCGGCGCTCAATCTGCGGGTAGTGCCTCCAGATGTCAACACCTCCGGCTACCGGTTTATGCCCCTCACTGCGAATGAAATCCGCTATGGCTTAGGGGCAGTGAAAGGCTCAGGCGAGGGCGCTGCGGAGCATATTGTGGCCGTGCGCAACGCGAGCGGGCCCTTCGTGAGTCTGTTTGACTTTTGCAAACGGGTAGATAAATCCTTGGTCAACAAGCGGGCGCTGGAAGTGCTCGTAAAATCCGGCGCGTTTGATTCGCTCCACGCTGATCGGGCCCGCGTGTTTGCCTCGCTTGGCCTTGCGCTGGAGAGCGCAGAGCAGGCCACGCGAGATGCGATGCAAACAGGCCTGTTTGCTGATGATGAAGTGGTGAACACCGCGCTTGAGCTTGTAAAAGTGCGCCCGTGGGATAAGCTTGAGCTGCTCACGCACGAAAAATCAGCACTCGGTTTGTATTTAAGCGGCCACCCATTCGAAGCCTACAGCAGCGAGCTGCGCAGCATCGTACGCACGCCCCTCGCGCGGGCGCAACCACGACAAGAAAAGCAATTGCTCGCGGGCATCATCGTGGGCGTACGCGTGCAAATGGGCAAGCGCGGGAAAATGTGTTTCGTCACTATCGATGATGCATCAAGCACAATGGACGTGATGGTATTTGCCGAAGTGTTCGATGCCAACCGGCATTGGTTGAAGGAAGATCAGGTTATCGTTGTGGAAGGTCGCGTGAGTGAAGATCGGCGCTCGGGCGAAGCGGAATATATCGGCGGACTGCGTACCGTGGCCGATTCGCTTTTTGATTTAAACGAAGCCCGCAAACGCTACGCGAAGCGCTTGGCGATTTCGCTCAACGGTGAAGCCGATGCTGCCAAGCTCATGGATTCGCTCAAACACTACGCCGATGCCGATGGCGTGTCGGTCGTAGTGGAATACACCCACGCCGGAAATCGCGGGCGACTCACGCTGGGCGATCAATGGAAAGTAGGCCCACATGATCAGCTCATGGCCAAGCTCGGAACTTGGATTGCTTCGGACAAACTGCGCTGGGAATACGAATAAAAAATCGCAATACCTGCGGCGTAAAAGCGATCTGTTTTCGGCTTTATCTCCCCAAAGTCGCCCGTTTTTTAACGCCGGCTTTAGGCTGCAAAACGCCGCAAAACTAAAAAAGCGTCCACCCTTTTGATTGCACTTTTTTAATTGTGCAAACTGTGTCGTACCAACTTTGCATCCCCACCAGGGGGCCGGGGTGTATCGGAAGCACAGCGTTGATGTTGTAGCCTGCGCCGGTGCCACCTTTGGCCGGATCCCACCATATGTCGTCGTCCAAATCGGCATCGGGTAAGTTGATGGAATCATCAAACGCGTTGATGGCTTGCTGCGCGCCGTTTTTACCCGTTGCTGCGCGCCCATGCCACACATTGCCGAGCGTATTCGATACCGCCAACACGCGCGGGTGAATGCCTTCGGTCACGTACGCGGGGATGAGCGCACGCCCGAGCACTTCGCCGCCGCCTTTCATGGCATGACCAGTGGCCCGGAAGGTAGTGATTTCTACAAGATCGCCCGTTTCGATGCCGTACTTTGCGGCGGTATCGGCGTTAATCCACATCGGGTTGTGATGCACGATTTCAGTCAGATACTTTTGCGATTGCGTGCGCCCTTGGGTGTGTACGTTCCATTTGAACGTAACCAAATGCAAGTGCTCAGGCCCCATCTTTGCGAACGATGGAATCGGGAAAAAGTCTGGCAT
>JANMDS010000395.1:0-13972 GCA_031376405.1 Betaproteobacteria bacterium | reverse complement strand
TTTCGTAAAACTTATCGGCGATCACGCGTCCACGCAGCTCCAGCAAAACCCGCCGGACCTCAATAAGTTCGTGCTCAAGTTGAACGCCATCGCTCGCCCGCTCCAAGCGCAGCGCGAGACCCTCCCCCGTAGGACCGACGTGATCTAACAGAAAGCGCACGGCGAGCCGCTTCGTAGCCTGAACGCGCTGAGCAGGCACTGGCTCAGAAACCGGCGCAGGCGGAGCAGGATCCCGTCGATATGTGACCGGTTGCATTGCTGCATTAGATGTCGGCAAGGGCGCGTCACTTTCTACGAACCCGCGTTGAATCAACTCATTGAGCATGCGATCAAGATCGCCGCCGCGAACGCTCTGCAGCAGTTCCTCGTGAGTGTGTTTGCCCACAATGAGCCCGAGGAGTCTTCGCGTGGGAATAGAAAGCGGCGCTTTACGCGCAACCATTTCTTCAGCACCAGCCTGAGTACGCTTGTACATCGTTACGCGCTCCCAAAAAAATCGACTATTCGCTTTTTTGTAAACCACCCTGCGTTCCGGCCAAATGTTACTCCGATTCCAGCTGACGTAAACCCCTGCCATACGCTGCCCGCGCGCGCTTGCATCCACATAACCAAAACCGTAACATCTAATTTATGACTTTGAACGCCCTGATTAGCCAACTCCCCAAAGCCGAGCTGCACCTCCATATCGAAGGCACGCTCGAGCCGGAGATGATGTTCGCAAAAGCAAAAAAGCACGGCATTGGCCTGCCCTATGCGGACGTTGCGGAACTCCGCCGCGCCTATAACTTTTCAAATTTGCAAGAGTTTTTGAATCTTTACTATGCGGGTGCCGACGTGCTGCGGGATACGCAAGATTTTTACGATCTCACCTGGGCGTATTTGGAAAGAGCCCGCGCGGACAACGTGGTGCACACCGAAATTTTTGTGGACCCGCAAACCCACACCGCGCGCGGCATTGCGCTCGCCACCGTATTCGAGGGCATAGTTGGCGCGCTACGCGATGGTGAAACGATGCTCGGCATTACCTGGCGGCTCATCCCTAATTTTTTACGGCATTTGAGCGAAGAAGATGCCTTCGATACGCTCGAAGCCCTCGCGCCGCACCTGCAGCATTGCCATGGGTTCGGACTTGATTCAAGCGAGGTGGGCCATCCACCCGAAAAGTTCACCCGTGTATTTGCCAAGGTGCGCGCGCTGGGTTTGCCGGTGGTGATCCATGCTGGCGAGGAAGGCCCGCCCGAGTATGTACGCACTGCGATGGACTTATTGAAAGCAACCCGCATCGACCACGGCATTCGCGCCATTGAAGATGCTAAGCTGGTGGCTGAATTAGCAGCACGCAAAATACCGCTTACGGTCTGCCCGCTTTCTAACGTCAAGCTTTGCGCCACGCCCGATATCGCCAAGCATCCGCTAAAACGTTTAGCTGACGCGGGGGTGATCGTCACCATTAACTCTGACGATCCAGCGTATTTCGGCGGATACATCAATGAAAACTACCGCGCCATTGCTGCTGCGCTCAACATAAGCGCTGAGCAACTTTGCAATATTGCGACGATGAGCATTGAAGCAAGTTGGCTAGACGCCGCAACTAAAGCTAAGCATCTTCGCACTATCGCGGCTCTCATGTGATAGCGCGTAACACCAAAACCTGCGGCGCAAAAAAGCTATTTTTTTGGAGATATCGCCCAGAAAATGGCTTTTTTGCGCCGCAGGTTTTGGTGTTTGACGTATAAAACTGTTAGCAAGAAATTAGTTTTTCGCATTCAAAAAAATGGAGACTTCATGAACTTAAACGTTAACGGAAAATCGGTGAGCGCAGAAGTGCCCGACGACATGCCCCTGCTGTGGGTATTGCGCGATGCGTTGAACATGACCGGTACGAAATTTGGCTGCGGCATGGCACAGTGTGGCGCGTGTACCGTGCATGTTGATGGCCAACCTGTGCGCTCATGCGTTACGCCTGCATCCTCGGCGGTGGGCAAAAAAGTCACCACTATTGAGGGCCTTTCGCCTAACGGCGACCACGCGATACAAAAAGCGTGGATTATCGAGCAGGCGCCGCAGTGCGGCTATTGCCAAAGCGGGCAAATCATGCAGGCGGCGGCGTTGCTTGCAAAAAATAAAGCGCCCACGCGCACGCAGATCGTAGAGCATATGGCGGGCAACATTTGCCGTTGCGGCACGTATAACCAAATCATCGCCGCGATTGAACGCGCTGCGAAAACGGCGTGAGGAGTACGATGATGAATGCGAGCAAACACAACGAATTGGTGCAAAGCGAATCCCGCCGTAGCTTTATGGTGGGCTCTGGCGCATTTACCTTAGCCGTTACGTTTTCAGGCTGCGCAGCGGTGGACAATAAACCCGCGTTACCGATCACAACATTCGCCCCGAGCGCCTGGCTCACGCTAGGCTCCGATGGCAGCGTAACCCTTTCTTCACCCGCCTCCGAAATGGGCCAAGGCACGATGACAGCCATGCCGCTCATCATCGCCGAAGAAATGGATTTAGATTGGGCGCAATGCAAAGTGGTGCAAGCCCGCTTTAGCCCAAAAGATTATGGCAACCCGCGCTTTGGTGGCGGCATGACCACCGGTGCCTCACGCACCACGCAAGGTTACTGGGAGCCGCTACGCTTGGCCGGTGCGCAAGCGCGCGCGGTACTGATTGCAAACGCGGCTGCGAAATGGGGCGTCCCTGCCACGCAAATAACGACCGTCCCGCATGCTTGCATTCACGCCGCGAGCGGACGCAAGCTCACGTTCGGCGAGATTGCAGCGTTTGCCATTGCACCAACGCCACTGCCTGTGGTGGATAAAGCGCAACTGAAAAAAACGGCGGACTTCCGCTTGATCGGTAAAGATACGCCGCGCGTTGATGGGCTCGATAAAGTGACCGGCAGAGCGAAATACGGCATTGATCAGCGCTTGCCAGGCATGCTGTTCGCAGCGGTGCTACGCGCCCCCGTGCAAGGCGATACGCCAGTCTCGGTTGACGATATGGCGGCGAAGGCCATCAAGGGCGTGCGCAATGTGGTGCGTTTGCCCTACGGTGTGGCGGTGGTTGCGGACAATACATGGACCGCCATGCAAGCCAAGCGGGCGTTAAAGGTTGTGTGGAGCAACAACGCAAAGGCACGTAGTTACTCTACCGAGGATGCCACGTTGGAGTTTGTAAATCGGGCGGAAGATGCGCTCGATGTGGGGGTTACGCTGCATAGCCACGGCGAGACCGATGAGGTGCTTGCTGCGGCCGCAACCCGCGTGGAAGCGACCTTCACCAACGAACACACCTCACACATGTGTTTAGAGCCTATGAACGCGACGGCATGGGTGCGCGAAGGCAAGTTGGAAGTATGGGTACCGTGTCAGTCCGCATCGTTCGTCAATGGCGTTTCCACTTCCCCGCTCTCGGGCTTTAAGCCAGAAGACGTGACAGTGAACATTACCTTAATCGGCGGCGGCTATGGTCGGCGCGTAGAGGCCGATTACGTGCTCGATGCGGTGCTAGTTGCCAAGGCCATGCCTGGCACACCGGTGCAAGCGATTTGGAGCCGCGAAGATGATGTAATGCGCGATAAATTACGCCCGATGGTTGCCCAGCAAATTTCTGCCGGCGTAGACGAGCAAGGCAATGTCGTCGCTTTCAAACACAAAATCGTAGGCGAAGCGATTTACGCCCGCGTTGTGCCGCCCGCGTTCGTCGCGGCAGGTGGAAAGGACATCCCCACTTGCGAAGGTTTCGAGATCAACTACGGCATGACCCACCATCTCGCGCAATATTTGCGCGAGCAACGCGGCGTGGATGTGGGCTTTTGGCGCGGCGTGGGCGGTGGTTACACCAAATTCGCCATTGAATCCATGATTGATGAGCTTGCCCGCAACGCGAAGAAAGATCCGCTTGAATACCGCATTGGATTGCTCGGCAAAGTTCCGCGCGCGCAGGCCGTGTTGCGTGAAGTCGCAGCGATGGCGAAGTGGAACGGCGGCAAGGCCGGTTTCGCAAACGCGGGCAATCGCGCGCTCGGCTTAGCCTATTCCGATATGTGGAATTCCCACTGCGCAATGATCGTAGATGTTTCAGTCACTGGCAGCAACATCGTCGTCAACGAAATTTGGAGCGCCGTGGATTGCGGCATCGCACTGCAACCGGGCAACGTCGCCCGCCAGATTGAAGGCAGCGCGGTGTGGGGCGTATCCGCGGCGCTCAAAGAAAAGCTCACCATCAAAAATGGAGAGTTTCAGCAAAGCAATTTTCACGATTACCCTGTGCTGCGCATGAACGAAACGCCGAAAATAAACGTAAAAGTGATGGTCACCGACAATCACCCGGGCGGCGTCGGCGAAGTAGGCTTGCCAACCGTTGCGCCTGCTATTTCCAACGCAATTGCTTCGATCAATGGCAAGCGCTTGCGTGGGTTGCCGTTTACGCTGGCGTAGCGCATTTGAAAACGTAGTACCTGCGGCGCAGAATAGGTGGTTTTGGGGAGATATCTCCTGAAAATGGCTTGTTTTGCACCGCAGGTATTTCGACAAAACTGCTTTCGAAAGTTAGAGGTACAGGTTACATGAAGGCGTTGACACAAATAGGCCTCACCGCGCTCGTTGATTTAACGGTCAACATCGCGTCATGGTCAGTTCTCGACAGAAATTTCCAGACAGGGCTCTATTCCCCTGATGCTGACTCGCTTTCGATTCCGTTTTTTGAGAATGCCGTAATCTCCATTTTGATTGTCGTTCTCCTGTTCGGATGCGCAATGTGTCAACGTGGTGGAATATTCTCAACTAGTTTCAGTCTCTTATTCGGAACGGTAGCCACGTTGCTTTCTGCGTATTGGACAATTAACTGGTTCGTTCCCAATCACTACAGTATTGCCGCACTTTTTGGATGCCTTTTTTTGATCTCGGCAGCGTCAGTATGGTTTCCGCTACGCCGTTTGATAATGAAAATGCAATCAATTTGAACTAGTAAAAAGCTCTCATTTGGATCGTATCTCAAGTTGCACAAAACTCGTACTTCAGATCCGCAAACTTAACGCATATCGAGCAGACGCAGTCCTCAGAGCCGTACACGCGACGCTCATTAAGCGCTAACAGAAAGCCAGTATCATCCGTTTTTTGCACGTTCTCACTTATACTTTGACAATGAAATCCGTAGGCAACAAGGCATGGAGTGAGTTCGAAACCGATCCGCAGAAAGCGTGGCAGCGCGCACGCGCGCTTGATGCAAATATGCAAATCGGACTTACACCTCACCCGCGCGGCGTATGGCGCATGACCCATGCGCAGATGAATGCTTTTGACCTCCAGCGCCAACGCGCCCAGGCCGCCAAACTAAACGCGCCAACATTAGCTGATTGAGATCAAGTGGCCACTGAATCGGCGAACGCGCCCCACGATCTTTTGCTTAAACTCTTGTGGCGTTTCCAGCAAGAAGGCGTGGACTACGTGTTGGTTGGCGGGCAGGCCGTTCGCCTCAATGGCTATTTGCGGGCCACGGAAGACGTAGATGTTTTGCTCAAGCCTGGGCGGCTTAACGGCGAAAAAGTGATTCGGGCGTTGGGCTTTCTCCCTTCCAGCGCAGAGTTGCAGCCCGAGTGGTTTGAGCAATCATCCGGAGAGATTGAAAATATCCGACTCGCAGATGATTTGATTATCGATTTGCTTTTCGCCGCAAACGGTGAGACGATTGAAACCGTTCGCCCCCATATTCGAAATTTGCAGGTGGAGGCAGTTACCATAAAAGTTCTGAACATCGATGGTTTACTGTTGACCAAAACAAATTACCGTGAAAAAGATCAGCTTGATAAATTGATGTTGAAGAAATTGCAGGAGCAATGATTCGGTTTTGAGATAGGTGCAGTATCCACCCCGCACGCCGCAGGTATCATCTCCCGCATCTGCGCGAAATCAAAGGCTAACTCACTATGAAACTACACACCATCGCTGCTGCACTGTGCTTGAGCGTCAGCACGTTCATCAACGCCCAAACTCCCAACGCGCCCGTACTCGCCCTCGCCCAGGCGCACCAGCAGCCGTTGCTCGACACGCTCAAGCAAATTTGCAGCATCGAGTCGGGCAGCCGCGAAATCGAAGGGCTCAACGCGGTAGCCACCGTGATCGCGGAGCGTTTGCGTTCGCTGGGCGGCAATGTGGAAGTGCTTTCTGCGAATACCGAAGTCTACAAAATGGAAGACACGCCCGATGAAATCGGCAAGATGGTGAAGGCCACTTGGCGGGGCACGGGCACAAAAAAAATTGCACTGATTGCCCACATGGATACGGTGTATCCAAAAGGGATGCTCGCGCGTCAGCCGTTTCGCATTGAGGGCAACAAAGTATTTGGTTTAGGCATTGCCGACGATAAGCAAGGCGTGGCGATGATCATGCACGTCGTGGGTATGTTGCGCGAGCTGAAATTTGATCAATTCGCGCAGCTCACCGTGCTCATCAACGGCGATGAAGAAATCAGCTCCCCCGGCTCGCGCGCGGCGCTCACTCAATTGGGGATCGACAACGATGTGGTGATGAGCTTTGAAGGCTCACGCGAAAATAGCGATAAGCTCGCACTCGCCACTGCGGGCATTGCCTCGGTGAATTTGAACGTAACGGGCCGCGCCTCGCACTCTGGTGGCGCACCCGAAAATGGCATTAACGCGCTCTACGAGCTCTCGCACCAAATTTTGCAAACCCGTGATTTATCCGACACCAAGCTCGGCATCAAAATGAATTGGACGATTTCGAAAGCGGGCGTAACTCGCAACATGATCCCGCCTTACGCGAGTGCGTCTGCAGATGTGCGCGTATTACGCGTGGAAGATTACGACGAGATTGAACGCAAAATCCGCGAGCGCATCAAAACCCAATTGCTCCCGAACGCAAAAGTCGAGCTCACCTTCGAGCGCCGTCGCCCACCGCTGGAAGCCAACGCGGCGGGTAAAAAATTAGCCGCCATGTCGCAAGAAATCTATTTAGAATTAGGTAAGAAATTGGTCGTTGATGCCGTAGCTGAGGGCGGTGGCACCGACGCTGCATTTGCCGCGCTCAAAACCAAAGGCGCAGTGGTCGAGCGCTACGGCTTGCAAGGCTTCGGCGCCCACACAACCGATGCGGAATTCGTGTTGGTCGATTCGATTGTGCCGAGGCTTTACCTCGCGACGCGGGTGGTGATGGAAGCTTCAAAGTAACCTATACCTGCGGCGTAAAACTAGCTCGTTTTGACATTTATCTCCCAAGAAGTGTGTATCGCTTAAGTGTGATTTATTGACATGTCCCTCCTTCCGTTTCTACTCGCCGCCACCCTCCTAGCCATCACCCCGGGCCCTGGGATCGCGTACGTTGTGGCACGCACCGTCGCAGGCGGTCGTGCTGAAGGCTTGGCTTCTTGCATAGGCACAGGGATTGGTGGGATGGTGCACGTATTGGCAGCGGCGCTAGGCTTATCCGTACTCATCGCGCAGTCTGCACTAGCGTTTAATGTGCTCAAGTATGTTGGCGCCGCGTACCTCATCTATCTGGGCATTCGAATGTTAATACGCAGCGCCGACGAGTGGTCGCAGGCCACGGCCGTCACTGCACAGGGCGCACGCGGTGCGCTGAGTGAGGGTATCTTGGTGGAAGTGCTAAATGTGAAAACGGCGATTTTCTTTCTAGCGTTTTTGCCGCAATTCGTTTCGCAGAGCGCGCCGTTGGTGCCGCAGCTCGTGTTGTTGGGAAGCATTTGCGTGGTGCTCAACACGCTGGTAGACGTGATCGCGGTATTCGCCGCAGCGTCGCTTCTCAAATCAAGCGCGGCGCGCACAGCGCGTGCCCGCATGCTTACGCGGGCTTCCGGCGTTACGATGTTGGGCTTAGGCGCGTACCTCGCGCTGGCGCGACGCCAGACTTAATTAGATCAGCCAGTGCTATCGCATTTTCAAATAGTGCGCACCGCAAAGTGAGGTCAATCGGATCATGAATCTTGACAAGTCCGCGCACACCCGCAGGCGAGTACTTATTTTTTGCGCCTGTCTCTACGGCCTCGCCGCGCTGGTTCACTTCACCCACAACGCGGAGTATTTAAGCGAATACCCGAATATGCCTAAGTGGATCACACGCGGCGGCGTGTACGCCGTATGGGCAGCGGAGGCGTTGCTCGGCGTAACCGGTTTAGCGTTTCTTAAGCTTGGCTTCCATCGCGTGAGTGCAGCCTTCCTCGGCAGTTATGCCGCGCTGGGATTCGATGGCTTGCTGCACTACACCCTCGCGCCCATGCAAGCGCACTCGTTCGCTATGAATTTCACGATTTTGTTTGAAGTCGCGACCGCTGCGGTTTTGCTATTTGTGGCGGTGAAGTTTTTTATGAAAAACCAGATTGCGCGGATCGACTAACGTTCACCGCAATAAACATCCGCGAAAATCTATATAACCTTCGCGGCGAAAATAGCACTTTTCGAGGAGATAATTCCAAAAATAAGCGTTTTTTACGCCGCAGGTATCGTAGAAGAATCGTTCGCTCGAAGCGAGCACAGCGGCGAACCCCGAATACACTACGCTTTCACTCGATTATGTTTTCTTTTGCGAGCTCATCATGCACAACCCCATTCTCCAATTTTGGTTTCACGAAATTTCGCCCGCGCAATGGTGGAAAGTGGACGAAGCGTTCGACGCGCTCATTCGCGCGCGTTTCACTACCTTGCACGCGCAAGCGTCAAGCGCGGAGCTATTCGCGTGGCGAGCCGAGCCGCAGGGCCGTTTGGCAGAAATAATTGTGCTTGATCAATTTTCGCGAAACATGTTTCGCGGTACGGCACGGGCCTTTTCGACCGATGGGTTGGCGCTGGCCTTGGCCCAAGCTGCCGTCGCCTCCGGGGCGGATTTAGCGCTTTCGCCAGAAGAGCGCGCTTTTTTGTACATGCCGTACATGCATAGCGAATCGAAGGTCATTCACGTAGAAGCCGAGCGCCTATTTCGGGAACGTGCGCCCGCGAACAACCACAATTTTGAGCTACGGCATAAAGCGATTATTGATCGCTTTGGGCGCTATCCACACCGCAATGCCGCGCTCGGGCGCGAGACGACTGCGGAAGAAGTAATTTTCCTGACTGAACCGGGTTCTAGTTTTTAGCAGCGCACCTTTTCGATCATTTGCGACACAATTTGGCGAACGCCAAGCGTACCGATCCTCCTTCAAGGCGCAAACATTTCAACACCAACCCACTCACTTCTCGCTCCAACGCGCTGGCGTGAATACGCCCTCCTCGTCCTCCTCGCCCTTCTGTGGGGCTCATCATATACGTGGATCAAAGTGGGGCTTGAAACCATCCCGCCAGTGACCTTGATGGGTGCGCGCGTATTGCTAGCGAGCGTATTGCTATTGGCCATGATGAAAGCGCGTGGCCTTGCTTTTCCACGCACGCGCGCACTCTGGCAAGCGCTCATCGTCCAGTCCATTTTGAATTGCTCGCTAGCGTGGCTCGTGCTGGCGTGGGGTACGCAATTTATTGCCAGTGGCACCGCGGGCGTGCTGAACTCCACTTCGCCGCTTTTCGTCGTCGTGCTCACACTTTTTTTGAGCGAGCGTTTCGTATGGCGCGAAGTGGCAGGCGCAGCCATTGGCTTTGTCGGCGTCGTGCTCATCGTTGGGCCTGCGGCATTCCAGGGCGCAAGCAGTGCCCAAATGTGGGCGTACACAGCCGTTTTGTTCGGCGCATTTTTGTATGCCTGCGCCGCGCTCAACGGCAAGCGTTTGAACGCGCTCCACCCGCTCGTCACGGCCACGGGTACGATGGTGTGTGCCGCCGTCGCCTTGCTTCCGCTCGCGCTGTTCGATAAACCTTGGGCGCTCACGCCCAGCGCGCGTTCGCTAGGCGCAGTGATGCTCTCAGGCGTGTTTTCCACCGCCATTGCGATGACGATTTATTTTCGATTGGTGCGTACGCTCGGCGCATTAGGCGTGGCGAGTCAGGCGTATTTACGCGCCGGGTTTTCGGTATTGTTGGGCGTGTTGATCTTGGATGAGCGTCCGAGCGTCTGGGTGCTGAGCGGGTTGGGATTGATTATTGCGGGTGTGGTGTTGATAAATTGGCCGAGGCGCCCCTAAATACCTGCGGCGTAAAAGCAAAATGTTTTGGCATTTATCCTCCGAAAAACTGTGATTTGACCGACTGCTTTGCTGTGCAGTGCTTCGCTCAATCAAGGTTTGATCAAAACCCCACTAAACTGCGAAGCATGACTGAACCACGCATTATTGAAGCCGAAACCGAGAGCCCACAAGAAGAGGCGCTGGAGCGGGCGTTGCGCCCTAAGCATCTCGATGAATACGTCGGGCAGGAGCAGATTCGCGTGCAGTTAACGATTTTTATCGTGGCCTCGAAAAAACGCAACGAGCCGCTTGACCATGTGTTGCTCTTCGGGCCGCCGGGTCTGGGGAAAACCACGCTTTCGCACATCATCGCGCGCGAGATGGGCGTGAACATGAAGCACACGAGCGGGCCGGTGATTGAGCGGCCGGGCGATTTGGCGGCGATGCTGACCAACCTTGAGCCGAACGATGTGCTGTTTATTGATGAAATTCACCGCCTAAGCAAAGTGGTGGAAGAAATTTTGTATCCAGCGCTGGAAGATTATCAAATTGACATCATGATCGGCGAAGGCCCGGCCGCCCGCTCGGTGAAGTTGGATTTGCCGCCCTTCACGCTCGTGGGCGCCACCACGCGCGCAGGCATGTTGACTGGGCCCTTGCGTGATCGATTCGGTATCGTTGCCCGGTTGGAGTTTTATTCGGTAGAGGAGCTCACGCGCATCGTTACCCGTTCAGCACGCTTACTTAATATGAACGTTGAGCCCGAGGGCGCGATGGAGATTGCCCAACGCTCCCGGGGCACGCCACGGATTGCAAACCGGCTGCTGCGGCGTGTGCGCGATTACGCAGAGGTGCGCGCCGATGGTATCGCCACCAAAAAAGTGGCGCAAGATGCGCTGAAAATGTTGGATGTGGATGCCGAAGGTTTGGATGTGATGGATCGGAAGTTCCTCTCTGCGGTGATCGAGAAATTTGCGGGCGGGCCGGTAGGCGTTGAAAATTTGGCTGCCGCCATTGGCGAAGAGCGCGATACGATTGAAGACGTGATCGAACCCTACTTGATCCAACAAGGTTATTTGCAGCGCACCTTGCGCGGGCGCGTCGCCACGGCGCGGGCGTATCGCCACTTTGGGCTCACGCCGCCTTCTTCCGCTGCTTCGTTAGATTTGTTTAATGATGGTCAGTAGCATGCGAAAACCTTGTTTCGCAGCAAAACCTGCGGCGCAAAAAAACCTATTTTCAGGGGATATCTCCCAAAAAATGGTTTTTTTGCGCCGCAGGTATTTACTCAAAATGCCGTCCTTCCGGCGCAGGCCGGAACCCAATTTTGGTGGGATTACCGTACTGCGCGTTGCAACCTTAAATTGTGTCCCGGCCGTCGCCGGGAAGACGCACAACCCATGAGCGAAATTTTTTCCATTCCATTGCGTGTGTACTATGAAGACACCGATGCTGGCGGCGTGGTGTATCACGCTAACTATTTGCGTTACATGGAGCGCTGCCGTAGCGAATGGCTCGCCCACCACGGCTGGCCGATTGATCGCGTGGAGCGCGAGTGCGGCATGGTGTTCGTTGTCACGCAATTGGAGGCGCGGTTTAAAGCACCGGCGCGGCTGATGGATAGGCTTACTGTAACCACACAATTCGTAGAAGTGCGACGGGTGCAATTTACCTCTCGGCAAACGGTGCGCCGGGGCACGGAACAATTGTTTGAAGCCACGGTCACACTGGCGTGTTTGGATAGGCAACGCTTTCGCCCGATGGCGATCCCGCAATTACTACAACCCCTTTTTAAAATAACAACATGAACCCAAGCGCAGATATGTCGATGTTGCACCTCATTGCCCAAGCCAGTTGGGCGGTGAAGGCGGTGATGATATTGTTAGTCGCCATGTCGTTGTGGTCATGGTGGATGATTGGCTACAAAGCGCTGGTATTGAAGCGCGCGGCAAAAGAGACTGAAGCATTCGAAGATAAATTTTGGTCAGGAGGTGACTTAAACGATTTGTATGCCTACGTGAAAACCAATGGCGACAAAAACGGCCCGAACGCGAAAATGTTCGAGGCGGGCTTTCGCGAATTCGTCAAGCAAATGCGCCAACCCAATGGCCAAGATAATCAAGATAAGCCGGCGATCCTCGATGCCACGCGGCGGGCAATGCGCGTAGCTACGAGCCGGGAGCTCGAGAAGTTGGAGCGTGGCTTGCCCGGCCTCGCAACCGTTGCCAGCGTGAGCCCGTACATTGGTTTGTTCGGCACCGTATGGGGCATTATGAATTCGTTTCGCGGCCTAGCAAGCGTAGGTCAGGCCACGCTCGCGCAAGTAGCCCCAGGCATTGCCGAGGCGCTGATCGCCACGGCTATTGGATTGTTCGCCGCGATACCGGCAGTGATTGCGTACAACCGATTCACAACGCAAGTGGAGCGGTTAGAGTCTCGGTTCGAAACCTTCGCCGAAGAGTTTCAAAATATTTTGCAGCGGCAGGCATGAGAGCGCGCCGAAAACTAGTCAGCCAAATCAATGTAGTGCCGTTCATCGATGTGATGTTGGTTTTGCTCATCGTGTTCATGGTCGCAGCGCCGCTCATTCAAACTGGCGAAGTGAAGCTACCCACCGTGGGCACGAACCTCGCGGCACCACAGCAGCCAATAGAAATTACGCTGCGTAAAGATTTATCGTTTTCCGTGCGGGACACACTGAGCGCGAATACCGCCAATGCCAAACTCAACCGCGTGCAGGCCATTGCCGCAGTGAAAGCATTGCAAGAAAATGGCGAGCGGGCCGTGGTGATCGCGGCGGATAAAGTCGTGCCGCATGGCGAAGTGATGAGCGTGCTATCGGCCCTACATGAATCAGGCGTAAAGCGCGTGGGCTTTATGGCCGAGCAGAGCAAACCGTAATCGATGAAAGCTTATGGAAGATAAGGGCGCGCGCTCGGCAGCAACGGCGTTTACCATCGCGATTCACGCCGCACTGGCGGTGGCATTGGTGTTAAGCGTAGCGTGGAAAAGTAAGGACAAGTCGCAAGTCGTTGAGCTCACTGCGCAGTTGTATTCCAAACCAGCGCCAACACCTTTAGTGGAAAAAACAGACCCTCCACCACCTCCCCCGCCCGCAGCGGAAAAAGTGGAGCCACCGCCGCCGCCACCACCACCTGCTGCCGCGCCCACACCACAAATCCCCGTGGGGCCTACTGCAGCGGAGATTGCACTCAAAGCGAAGAAAGAAAAGGAAGTACTCGCCAAAAAAGAGGCAGAGGCTGCGGCCGCGAAAGTGAAGCTTTCGCTGCAAAGGCAAGCGGATCGGGACGCAACATTGCGCGCGATGCAAGCCGAAGCCGGTATCGACGACAAAGCGGCTGAACGCGAAGCGAAAGAAAAAGCGGAAAAAGCCCGCGCGCGGGAAGAGGCCGCCAAGCTCGCAGCCAAGCAAGCTACCGAGCGCGCAGCCGATGCCGAAAAAGCGGCGCTCGAGCGCACGGCGAAAAACGAAGCTGCCGCGCAGGCCCAACGTGCCGCGCAAGAAAAATCTGCGCGGGATCGGGGTTTGGCCGATTATGTTGTCAAAATTCGCAATAAAGTGCGGGGCAACATTGTGTACGCGCAAGATATTGTCGGCAGCCCGGAGGCGATTTTTGAGATTACCCAGCTGCCCTCGGGCGATGTCACTCGCGTGCAGCTACGCAAATCGAGCGGTACCCGTGCGCTCGATGAAGCCATCGAGCGCGCGATACAAAAATCGTCGCCGTTGCCCAAACCTGAAAATCCAGAGTTGTTTCAACGCACGCTGATCTTGCAGGTACGGCCCAATGATTAGCCTATTTCGGAAGGATTTCGCAACGCAAAAACAGGGGTTTTTCAGGAGATAAATCCTAAAACCTGGCCTAATTGCGCCGCAGGTTTTTGT
>JANMDS010000192.1:0-4953 GCA_031376405.1 Betaproteobacteria bacterium | reverse complement strand
GCGAGAGGAGCTCAAACGCAAGTGGGACGCCTACCGTGAATTGCCTGCCGAACAGCGCAAAGCACTCGATACATCGAGCAAAAATAGCCGCACCACGCCGCAAACGGAAGCGGTAAAACGGGCTGGAGTCCCACCATTGCCAACAAATGGCGCACTTCCTGCCGCGCGCGCAGACGCCATTCGCCCGCCGCCTGGAAGCGCGGCAGCCCAGCGTTGAGTTTTCAGAGCGCAGCAAAAAAAATCAAAAAAACGCGAATCACTCGCGCTTTTTTTTATCGTATTTGTTGAGATGCGACTACACTTCATGGTGCGGTTTTCCTCCTAAAGTGTCCTCTCTTGCCTGTCTCCTCGCTTCCTAACGCCCACGGCTTTCGTCGCTTCGGTGCCTTCGTACATGAAGGCTTCTTTTTGGTAGCGCTCGTATTCATTGCGCAATTTTTAATCACCCGCCTGGCCGGAGGCGAATACAAAGGTCTGTGGCGTAATATTTCGCAAGTATTTCTGTTTGTCGTGATCGGCGGCTATTTCATCTGGCAGTGGACAGGCGGGAGGCGAACGCTCGCCCAGAAAACCTGGTCCCTCGCGCTACGCACCCAAGAGGGCGCAGCGCTCACCCTGCCCCCCGCGCTCAAACGCTACCTCGCCATATGGATCGGCCCGGCTCTTGCGCTCGGTGCTTACTCCGCTGTGGGTAAGCTCGGGCTCATTTTGTTGCCCATTAATTTTGCGTGGAGTTTTTTTGACGCGGACGGGCAAACTTTGCACGACCGACTAGCCTGCACGCGCTTGACCATGCAGGTCGAAAATAAATTGCAGGATTGAATTCACCAATAAACCTGCGGCGTAAATAGGGCATTTCCCAGCAGATATCTCCCCAAAAATACCATATTTACGCCGCAGGTATTGGAAGTTTTTATGTTAGCCGATACGTCTCTAAATGAATGCTCGTTTCGGTATTGCTGATGCTCTTGAGCAGGCGAATGCGTTCGAGCGATTTGCTTAACTCTTGCAAATTGTCCGCGCGCAGCTCGGCCAGTAAATCCCAACGGCCATTGGTATCGTAGAGCGCGGCCACGCTAGGCTCACCAAGCAACCCGGCGATCACGGCGCGGGTTTGGTTGCCGTCCACCGCAATGCTCATCCAAGCTTTTATTTCATCGCGCTGCTGATCGGGTCGGACGCGCACGGTGTAGCCCACGATTACGCCCTCGCGCTCCATTTTTTCAATGCGATTGGTGATCGTGCCGCGCGAAACTTTCAATTTGCTGGCAAGCTTGGCGATGCTCATGCGCGCATCTTGGCGTAGCAGCGCGAGCAGTTGGTGATCAGTTTCGTTCATTATTTTGTCATTTTGACATTTATTTATAGCTTTTTGACAATTTCTTGCTAATTTACAAGCAGTTTTGGCTCTTTTAATTGTTTAAACCGACGGGCAAACTTACACATCGTTACGTACCGCAACCTGCAATGCCGTTGCGAGCCTGCCGATAGCGAAGTACGTTCGCCGAAAGCTGAGCGGATTCAGCCCTGGAGATTTGCATGAACTGGCACCAACCTTTTGCAGCCAACACTGAGCTTCAAACCCAATTCCTAAGCGCGCCGGATGTTGCAACGCTCATCGCCACACTTGGCGTACCGCAGGCGATCCAAGGAATTGCCGCGTACATTTCGCAGGATTTTTTGCGCTGGAAATCATTTGATAAATCCGCACGTTTAGCTGCGCATTCAAACGATGGCGTGATCGAGCTCATGCCCATCGCCGACGACAAATCCTTCACCTTCAAGTATGTAAACGGTCACCCAAAAAACACGCAACGCGGGCTCCCAACTGTGATGGCATTTGGCGTGTTAGCCGATGTGGCAACGGGCATGCCGCTTTTGATTTCCGAGCTCACGCTCACCACTGCACTGCGTACCGCTGCCACCTCCGCTATCGCCGCCCGTGCGCTCGCCCGTCCGGAGAGCCGCACAATGGCGTTGATAGGCAATGGTGCGCAAAGTGAGTTTCAAGCGCTCGCGTTTCACCACCTGCTAGGCATCGAGGAAATTCGTTTGTTTGATACCGATGCGGCGGCCACGCTCAAGCTCGTGCGCAACTTAGCAAACTGCGCGCCCAACTTGGAAGTGCACGCTTTTAAAAACACGCGCGAAGCCGTGCGTGGCGCTGATATCGTTACTACCGCTACGGCCGACAAAACCAACGCTCATATTCTGAACGCTGACATGATTGAGCCTGGCATGCACATCAACGGCGTGGGAGGGGATTGCCCTGGAAAAACTGAAATCGCGCCGGAAGTGTTGGCGATGGCCAACGTGTTTGTTGAATACGAACCGCAAACGCGCATCGAAGGTGATTTGCAGCAGATGGACGCCGATTTCAACGTGACTGAATTGTGGAATGTGCTCGCAGGTAACGCGCCAGGACGACGCGGTGCGTCCGAAATTACGCTGTTTGACTCCGTGGGGTTTGCGTTAGAAGACTTTTCAGCACTGCGATTTTTGCGCGATCGTGCGCGCGAGCGGGCAATGGGCGAGCACCTTGCGTTAATCCCACATTTGCGCGATCCAAAAGATTTGTTTTCGCTGGTGGCAGCAAAGGAATCCTCGGTTTTTGCGTAATGTCCTGCGGCGCAAAATCAGCCTGTTCTAGGATTTATCTTCTGAAAAAAGCGGGTATTTTGTGTTCACATTTTCGGTATGATTGATCCGAGCGCCGCGTGGAATTTAAATCGATGACCACATGAAGTTCCAAGCGGGTGCTTAAGATGTAAAACCCTAATTCTGACAAAGTCTAAGTTATCTATGCGCGCACGCCTGCCCACCGCCTACCGCCCGGAATCCGACATCGTGCAACTGCGTTTGCGTGGGCTCGATACCGCCCTCGATTGGCATCGCATTGCC
This sequence comes from Betaproteobacteria bacterium, assembly GCA_031376405.1. GTDB lineage: Bacteria > Pseudomonadota > Gammaproteobacteria > Burkholderiales > Casimicrobiaceae > JANMDS01. The sequence continues at coordinate 2,052 of JANMDS010000192.1, read as the reverse complement.
CAGCAAGCGGGGCCTTGGGTACAGCAGGTCCGGCAAAACCCGCCGCCATTTTGGGCGATGGAATCTTTATTAAAAGAATACCCAATATCCAGCGCCGAAGGCTTGGCGCTCATGCGCTTAGCTGAGGCGCTATTGCGCGTGCCCGATGCCGAAACCGCGATTGCGCTCACAGCTGACCAATTGGGTCGGGCAGACTTCGAAGACGCTTCGGACGCTACCCTCGCGCGCTTGAGTTCTGCTGCGATTTCACTATCAAAAATGTTTTTGCCAGAGGCCGGCGACACACCCAATCTTTTGGAAAAACTTGGTGCAAAAACGGTGGTGGCCGCAACGTTGCGGGCGGTGGCCTTGCTCGGTAAACAGTTCGTTCTCGGGCAAACCATTGAAGAGGCGCGCAAAGTGGCTGCCAGCGCGCGCAAGGCCCTGCCGCAACTACGCTACAGCTACGATATGCTGGGTGAAGGCGCACGTACTGAATCGGATGCGCAGCGGTATTTGCAAAGTTATTCGCACGCGATTGCAACCATCGCAAGTGTGGGCCGTGCGCAAAATCCGCAAGCTGCCGATGGTATTTCCATCAAACTCTCCGCACTGCACCCGCGCTACGATTTCACGCAACATGATCGGGTGATGAATGAGCTCGTGCCGCGCGTGTGGTCGCTTTGCGAACAGGCCGCGCAAGCCAACATCAATCTCACCATTGATGCCGAAGAAGTGGATCGACTTGAGCTTTCGCTTGATGTGACCGAAGCCTTGATCGAGCGCATCGCGAAGCACTTCCCCAATTGGACAGGCTTTGGCTTGGCAATGCAATCGTATCAAACGCGCGCGGTGGAGTTGATTGAGCATTTAACGGCGCTCGCGCGCAAGCACGGCGTGAAGCTTATGTGCCGCTTAGTAAAAGGCGCCTATTGGGACGCAGAAATTAAGCGCGCGCAAGAAATGGGCTTACCGCACTACCCCGTGTTCACACATAAGCACCACACCGATGTTTCATACCTCGCCTGCGCCCGCGCGCTGCTCGCGGTGCCCGATTTCATCTACCCGCAATTTGCCACGCACAACGCTGGCACGATTGCCGCGATTATGGAAATGGCTGCGCGCAACGGCGCGGCCTTTGAGCTGCAACGTTTGCACGGCATGGGCGAAGGCATTTACCGCGAGGTGTTGAAGAACCCCACGCTCGCGATGCGCGTCTATGCCCCGGTTGGCGCGCACCGAGATTTACTCGCGTATCTCGTGCGCCGCTTGCTGGAGAACGGCGCGAATTCTTCGTTCGTACATCAACTCGCCGACGAATCCCTCACGCTTGATGAACTGCTCATTTCCCCCTTGCGCCTAACGCCATTGCCATCGCTCCCGCTGCCTTCCGCGCTTTTCGGGCACGCGCGAAAAAACAGTGCAGGATTAGATTTAGCGGATGCCGCGATGCGTGGTGGCATTGAAGCGGCGTTAGGCAAATGTGTGGTTTCTCAGGTTGCCCTTTTTAATCCTGCGCAGTCGCAAGGAGCGTTCCGCGCTGCGCTTGCTGCGCAACGCGCATGGGCTATGCAACCCGTGAGTGCGCGGGCGCATGTGCTGCGCAAAGCAGCGGATGCACTCGAAGCGCAGACCAACGCCTTTTGCGCCTTGCTCATCAAAGAGGCATTCAAATCCTGGGGCGATGCGGTGGCCGAGGTGCGCGAAGCAGTGGATTTTTTGCGCTACTACGCGGACGAAGCCGAGCGCGTGCAGCGCCCTACCGCCATGCCTGGCCCCACCGGCGAGAGCAACGTACTCACGCTCAAACCACGCGGCGTGTGGGTTGCTATTAGCCCGTGGAATTTTCCGCTTGCAATTTTTATAGGACAAGTCAGCGCGGCGCTCGCCACGGGAAATGCCGTGCTCGCTAAACCGGCTGAGCAGACTCCTTCGGTTGCCGCAGAAATAGTGCGCGTGATGATTGAATCTGGCGTTCCGAGCGATGCACTTCAGTTATGCCACGGCGCAGGAGAAACTGTGGGTGCAGTGCTCGTGGCGCTCGATGGCATTGCAGGCGTGGTATTCACCGGA
>JANMDS010000184.1:0-2961 GCA_031376405.1 Betaproteobacteria bacterium | reverse complement strand
GGAAGATCGAACACCTCGGCAAACACAGCTTGCGACATGCGTAAGGATTTTCGCACGGCACTGATGCTGCTGGGCTTCTGAGATCGAGGTTCAGGATGTACGCGCTTGAATTGTTTCAACTCACGCATGGTGAGCAGCGGTGTGTCTTCGTCGGGCTCGTATGCAGCGGGGCTATTGGCTTTGATCGGGTCGTAGAAGGGCTTCATTTCTTGACCGGTGCGGCCATCCGCCAGAACGCGATAAAGCTTGCCGTCAATCAATCGGCTTCTGACCCAATGAATCTTGGTACTCTTTTTCTTCATCGTCACCATCTTGGAACTCCAGACCAATTATAAGGCAATGCCATAGAGTTACCAAGGGCGGGTTTTAGCAGAGGTTGCACCTCACTCGCATCGGCATTCCCCGGCCCCGGTTCCGATCGAAGATCGGACCGAGGACAAGTTTGTTCGGGGAATCCAGGGCAGTAACCACGAATGAATTTTTCCTGACGCTTGCGTTCCGCAATCCTGGACCCCGCATCAAGTGCGGGGTGACGACCGGTGTTTGAGGCGTGAGCGTCGAATCTCACTCTCATCGGCATTCCTCGGCCTGTGCCAGCTTTTCTAAGCTTCCGTTGGTCACTCAGAAAAACGAGAGCGTTTAAGGGCGAAGTGGACTCCGGTTCGACCGCTCAAAACGCGACAAAACAAGAGTCGAGAGCGCGAAAACGATTCGATCAAAAGCTGTCGCGCTCTTGGCGTTGCGCTTGGCCGAGGTGGCGCGGTGAGGATGTCGCTTTACTCCAGATAAAGGCTGGCCAAACATCGTATATATGCTAGTATTAGCATGTATGAAAACCGAGCACTCGCTTGACCGTGCGCCAAAGCCTGTTCGCTGGATTGGCACCAGTCGAGATGATCTCAAGGCCTGCCCCGAAGAGGTTCGCAATCGGGTCGGCGGTGCGCTTTGGGAGGCCCAAATTGGTGGAAAGGCCTCCTTCGTCAAACCGCTCAAGGGCTTCGGCGGTGCAGCCGTGCTTGAAGTCATTGATGATTTTGACGGAGAAACCTATCGCGCGGTCTACACCATTCGCTTTGAGGGTGTTGTTTACGTTCTGCATGTCTTTCAGAAGAAATCTAAGCACGGTATTGCAACGCCCAAACGCGAGCTCGATCTTATCCACCATCGACTTCGCTGGGCACAAGAGGACTACAAACAATGGCAAAAAGAACGCGCAAACATACCGACAAAATTTCGGTAACACCCAGTAGCGGCAATGTTTTTGTAGATCTGGGGGTCGCTAACCCAGATGAGGAATTGGCCAAGGCTCAACTTGCCAGTCATATTCGCCGTGCCATCGGGCATCGCAAACTTACGCAAGCGCGCGCTGCTCTGCTCATGGGGCTTGATCAGCCCAAGGTCTCGGCGTTGATGAACGGGCGCTTAGGCGATTTTTCCAGTGAACGCTTGATGCGCTTGCTCACCAAGCTTGGGCAAGATGTCACGATCATCGTCGCAAAAAAACCACGTGGACGTGCCAAAGGCCACATCCTCGTTGCGGCTGCGGCATAGCGCCTTACCCACATCGTCATCACCCGATTAAATCAGGTGATGACGCGCGGGCTGTGGGCTACTTACGTCGTGGGTGGCGGTGCTATTTCACCGCCGTTCTCAACCACCGTCTCGGTTGGTGGATATATCGAATGCTGCCACACCCGGGGCATTTTGAAGCGCGGGGGATCGCCCTTTTGCAGGCAGTACATCACCAGGTCTTGCAGCCCGACCTCGGGCCGGATGCAGAGTTTGGCGCGAATCGAATCGTGGCCTTCCGGCTGCTCATCGTAGTCGGGCCGCCCCGCATAAATGGTGCGGTTTTCTCGCGGGCGGTGCACACGCGTTTCCATTTTTTTCACGCGGCTCATTTGCAGTCTGGACATCGTCAATCTCCTTCACATTAAAATGCGCTGATATCGCGGCTGACTTTTTTCTCAATGAGCGTCAGGCGGTCTTCCAGTTCGATGGTCTCGAAGCTTTTGCGCCGGGCATCCAGCACGGCGGCCATAGCGCGCGCCTGATCGGTGTCGATCTCGCCGTAACTTGCCGCGTCAATCACTGCGGTGATGGCGTTGGCGACATCGCTGGGGGTGTTGAGCGGCGGCAATACAAGATTCAGCGGCAGCGATTTTCGGCGCGGGATTAATCGCTCGATGCACAGGCGCAATGCAGTTTTGTCACCGGCCAAAGCAAGGTCAATGAGTTTGCCGCTGATGGCCTCACCCTGGCCCTCGAGCAAATCAATCATGTTCTGAGTGTTGCGGTTGCGCGAGCCACGGATGCGCCCGTGGGGATTGGCCACGAATCCTGGCGGGAAGCGACCATTTGACAAGCGCTCGAGTGTGGTTGCGGGCACGAGTGTTTCAGGTGGCAACGTCTCAGTTGGCAACGCCTCAGGTGGCACAGCCTCATTTGACAAAGTCTCATTTGACAACGCCAATGCGTTGCCCGTCGTGTCTGACATGACAGTCTCCATGATATGATGTTGTGGATGGGGGGATGCCCAGGTGGACCTGCAAGATAAACTTTGAAATGCAGGCGCACGTGTGGCGGGTCAAAACGTAAAGCTGGTATAGGCTTTTGACCAGTATCTGCCGCGAATTATTTTACGCCGCTGCGGTATATATACCGACCAACCTGTGGCCGGTATAACCATCAGATGTCCATCAGATATCCATCAGATGATGGGTTTGATGGTGGCCGCCCGGCTTCACAAGCCCCGTTGCGGCGCGCCGCGCCACCCATTATGTTCCGCCGCTCTGAACGCTCATCAAAGGAGAACCCCTCGTGTCGATTCTTGCCAAGCGCCTAGCTGCCGTGAAGCCATCGCCCACCATTGCGGCGACCACGAAAGCAGCCGAGTTGAAAGCGCAAGGGCTCGATGTCATTGGCCTGGGTGCGGGTGAGCCAGATTTCGACACACCTGAT
>JANMDS010000174.1:0-1581 GCA_031376405.1 Betaproteobacteria bacterium | reverse complement strand
CGTCAGAAATATTTGTTGGAATTCCTTTTCTAAGAATCGCAATTTCAATGAACCCTTTTTTGCTGTTTTTAAGAAACCAACGTTCAAGCTCTCGCCATGCCCCCGTGAGTTTGGGGTATTTACGACGAAAAGTGTCGAAGTTGATTTGTGACATAATCGACCGCTTTTGCAGTGGTTGAAGCGCCAATTGTCACTTGATTCAGTGTCCCGATGGTCCCACCACCGATAACGCACCGAAGATTTTTACGCAAGGGCGAATCGTCGCCTGCCGCTCCGAGCCAGTTTAGCCGAAGAACGCCGCACATTCCACCTGGGGAGTCAAGAATAGATTTCAAAAGCTTCCCACCATGCTCCGATTCGTCCAGTGTTTCCGAATCCCCGTCGTTTGGATTCACGCGGTAGGCACAACTAACCGAATCCCAGGCCATCGCATCGTGCACCAAATAGCGGGAATGATTCGTCTCGCGTGAACTGACCAGTAATTTCATCGCTGCGTCGAGTGGAAATGGTGCGGCGTCCGTCTCCAGAAGCACGTTCTTTATCGAAGTCCACACAAACCGAAAGAAGTTTCTTGTATGCTCTTCGGAATCGATTGGAATTCGAACTTCCAGAAGGGGAGGGTTCGGGCCGGTGTTCCATCTCACAATCAAAATACTTCTTGTGGGCTCAGTTTGCCATTTTTCATTGAAAATGCCATTGACATCGGGATGCCCTTTTTCAATCAGCTTGTTTTTGGTCCCGAACGAGTATATCTTGAGAGTCCAGTCGTGATGCCTCTCGTTATTTTCACGAAAATCGACGACCTCGAAGCCCTCAGTTTGTTGGGTAAGTAGCGGCGTTGCGAAGCGTTCTTTCCAGTTCGCACCAAAAAGTTTTGATCCAACAAGATCGACATTGTTTAATTCTCGTGCTTTGTTGGTCGTAACACGATAGTAGTGAATCCTTTGGCGACCATTTTCTTCCGAATCTCGCAACAAATCAAATACTTTGATTATTTCCAAGTCACCCCGATTCACCAATGAACGCAACTGGTCGATCATCCCCGCTTTCGACGAAGTTAGTCTAACATCAGCCACCGAATTTTTCAATGGCCGAAGTATAGTCTCTCTGATCGCGTCGGTAGTGGCGAAATCTGAGACCAGCCCGTAGAGGTCATAGTTATCCAAAGGCACAGAAGCACTCCGGCATTTTTTACACTACGGTGGGACAAGTGAAAGATTATGGTGTGATTCCGACAACGGCAAGCGCAAATCCTTAACTTTTTGGGATTGTCTTCTAGATTCCTCGTTTTGCCTGGGGCCAAGATGCATTTTTTCGGAGGATCGTAATTAGTTTCTGAATCGCCAATTAATTATGGCCTTTCCAAGCGACTATGCACCGTTGAGCCATCCAGGGCTAGCGTCTCTCACCGTTATTGGTAAGATTTCCTCACGAAGAGTACCCACGGATGGATTCGATGGCCAGCGCGACGACCGCACCGCCGACCGTTTGGACGGTCCGCGCGTTGCACACTTGGACGACGAAGCACTTCCAAGACAAGAAGCTCGAATCGGCGGCGGTGGAATCGCGGATTCTGCTCGG
>JANMDS010000171.1:0-2513 GCA_031376405.1 Betaproteobacteria bacterium | reverse complement strand
GGAAGAGCTTGGGATGGAGGTGCCCGGCGCAGCTAATGTTTCCCGAGTTCGACTTCAAGGCGCATTTCCTGCATACCTTTGGTGATCTGACTAAACTTCAACCCCACTAACCCCGTTGCGTTTGGAGTTGGAATGTGCCGGCATTTTTTGGGAGATATCTCCTGAAAAATACTGTTTTTACGCCGCAGGTCTACATTGGTTTACCGCAAGTAGAAACGAAAAAGGGCTACGCTTTCGGCGTAACCCTCTGAATTTTTGGTGGCCAAGGGCGGAATTGAACCACCGACACGCGGATTTTCAATCCGCTGCTCTACCAACTGAGCTACTTGGCCATCGTTTGCTATTTCACCTGCTGTTTCGCCGTTCCAGCGAAAACCGGAGTATAGCGCAACTTACGCCCGCCGTTCGCCCGAAACTGGGCGCAGATACCCAGTTTCGCCCTCCTGTTCGTTACACTTTAGCCCCACCCAACTATTTAGTCCGCATGCCACACACCCGCCGCTCAGAAGACCCCGCCCTCCCCGCGCGCGCTGTGCGTCGCGGTCGCACGCCGCTCACCGACGGTCCGACGGCGCAGGTGCAAAGCTTAACGCGCGGCTTAACAATTTTAGAGCGGCTCGCAGAAGTAGAAGGCGGCATGACGCTTACCGATATTTCCTCACGCGTGGGCCTGCCCGCTTCCACTACGCATCGCTTGCTCGCCACACTTGAGCAATCCGGTTTTGTGTATCAGTCCGGCGAATTGGGCCTGTGGTATGTCGGATTAAAAGCCTTTCGCGTGGGTTCGGCCTTTGCATCCAACCGCGATTTCGTCGGCGAATCTCACCCTTACATGCGCAAACTCGTGGAAACTTCTGGTGAAACCGCAAATTTAGCGATCATGGACCACCGCGAGGTCGTGTTCATTTCGCAGGTGCAGTGCCATGAGGTGATGCGCATGTCCGTACGCTTAGGCTCGCGCTTAAAAATTCATGCCTCGGGCTCAGGCAAAGCCATTCTCGCTGGGTTGCCGCTGGACGAATTGCAAACGTTTTTAGAAGCGTCGCCGCTCACCCAGCTTACCGAACACACGATCACCGATATGGGTAAGTTAAAAGATGAGCTCGCGCTCATCCGCAGGCGGGGCTATTCGTATGACGATGAAGAAGTGGCGCACGGCTTGCGCTGCGTGGCCGCAGCGATTTACGATGAATTTGCCGAGCCCTTGGGCGCGATTTCGCTCGCGGGCCCGGCAGCGCGCATTGGCGATGCCACGGTGGAAAAGTTAGGTTCACTGGTGCGGGCGACCGCGCGTGAAATTACTGGACGGCTGGGCGGGCGCTGGCCGCATCACGATTGAGTTTTTCGCTCAATACCTGCGGCGCGAAAGCAGCATTTTTTAAAGATTATCTCCCCAAAAAACGCCTAATTTGTCGGTGGCTCTTCCAGCGAAATGCGCCCGATCGCACCATTGCGAAAATCTAAATGCAGCGCTTTCGCGGCCATTTCAAAATCTGGGGAGCTTCCCCGCTTTTTGTAGCCACGAAATGCTGCAATCGCCTCCACCACTTCAACATCGGTAAGGCGTTCACTCTCAATTTCATAACGCGCATTTAACAATTTCGGATATTTTTTGCGCAAGGTTTCGGCTAGGAAGAGCGCCACTTCATCATCGAAATACGCGTTCACCCCCAGCGTGTGGCAAGATGCCAACATTGAAGCCGCATTCGGATCTTCAATTTTGGGCCACATTAAACCTGGCGTATCGATTAACCAACTGGACTCGGTTAAGTTATAGCGGCGTACCGTTTTCGTCACCGCAGGTTCATCGCCTACGCTCGCGCTGCGCCGCTTCAAAAGCGCGTTAATCAACGTAGATTTACCCACGTTGGGCACACCCATCGCCATCAAGCGCAAGGGCTTAGAAAACTCATTGCGATGCGGCGCTAACTTTTGTGCAGCAGGCACAATCGCCAACACATCCGAAGGCTTTTTGCTAGAGAGCGCAATAGCAGAAGTTTTGGGCTGCGCGTTTAAATACTCAATCCAGCGCGCGGTAATCTGCGGATCGGCCACGTCGGCTTTATTGAGTACTTTCAACGACGGCCGCTGCCGTTCATTCCTCATTTGCACAATCATCGGGTTACAGCTCGCGCTTGGGCAGCGGGCATCGAGCACTTCCACCACTACATCGATGTTGGCCATTTCTTTCTGCGCATCCCGCCGCGCCGCCACCATGTGCCCCGGGAACCAATTGATGGTTTGTGTCGTCATGATGGGTTTATACAGGTGGAGCGTTTTTTTAAGTATTGAAAATTAAAACGGCGATGTGTCGCAACCACGATTCACAGTTTTAGGCCAACATTTGCACAAACAGCGGATGCATTTTTGAAGCAAAGGGATTTACGACGGTTACGCCTTGCCACACAAAACCATCGGCCATGTCTTCCGAAAGCAGCACGCGGCAACGGTGAGCCGCGGCAACGCTCAATATCAACGCGTCCCAATACTGCATTGGGTGCGCAGCGGCCAAG
>JANMDS010000127.1:0-7710 GCA_031376405.1 Betaproteobacteria bacterium | reverse complement strand
CGGCCACGGCAGCGCGATGACCCGCCAAATGTATTGGAAGCTCATTAAACGTTACGCTATCGTAGCCGGTGTGCGCGCGGATATTTCGCCGCACACACTTCGTCACGCCTTCGCGACGCACTTGCTCAACCACGGCGCGGATTTGCGCGTAGTGCAATTGCTGCTTGGCCACTCGGATATTTCTACGACGCAAATTTATACACACGTTGCGCGCGAACGTTTGAAATCCTTACACGCGGCTCATCATCCGCGTGGATAGGTTTTTGCCCGATACCTGCGGCGCAAAATGAACTGTTTTTCAACTTTATCTCCAAAAAAATGCGCTGTTTTTGGGCTATGCGAAACTGCCATTCACCATGACTGATTACCCTATCACCCCGGCCATACGCGTGCTGCGCGCAGCAAACGCTGCGTTCACCCCGCATTTGTATGAGTACGTGGAAAAAGGCGGCACCACGCAATCGGCGCTTCAGTTAAATGTGGCAGAACACATCGTGATCAAAACGCTCATCATGGAAGATGAAAAAAGGCAGCCGATGATTGTGCTCATGCATGGCGATAAAGAAGTATCAACCAAAAATCTGGCGCGACAATTAAGCGTGAAAACGATTGTGCCGTGCACACCGGACGCAGCAAATCGGCACACAAATTACTCGGTCGGCGGCACCAGCCCGTTCGGTACGAAAAAAGCCATGCCGGTGTACGCGCAAGCAAGCATTGCGCCGCTTGAGCGCATCTTTATTAATGGTGGAAAGCGGGGCTTTTTGGTGGAGCTATCACCACAGGTTTTAACCACTATTTTGAAACCCACTTGGCTGGAGATTTGTGCATGAATTTCGAAACGATGGCAATTGGTATCGCGGCATATTTGATCGGCTCGGTCTCGTTTGCGGTGGTGGTAAGCAAAGCCATGGGCTTGCCCGACCCCCATAGCTATGGCTCGGGCAATCCTGGTGCGACCAATGTGTTGCGCACCGGCAATAAAAAAGCGGCGATCCTCACCTTGCTGGGAGATTTTTTAAAAGGCGTGCTGGCGGTGGTGTTTGCGAAATGGGCGGCTGCGCAATTTGGCGCAGGCGAATACGCGGTGCCCCTCGCCGTTCTGGCCGTGTTCCTCGGCCATTGCTGGCCCGTGTTTCATGGTTTTAAAGGCGGCAAGGGCGTGGCCACTGCGGGAGGACTTTTTCTCGGGCTGAGCCCGGCCTTGGGCGGTTTGGTTGCGTTGGTGTGGCTGGCGGTGGCCGTGATTTCGCGGCTGTCGTCGCTTGCCGCCATTATCGCCGCTGCCGCGGCACCCATCCTCGCAGCATGGTGGTTAGGAATGGGGCCGATGGTGTGGGCGCTGGTGTTGGTTTCAGTGATTTTGATTGCCCGCCATCGCGCCAACATAGGCAAAATTATGGCCGGGACCGAGAGCAAAATCGGCCAGAAGCAATAATTAAATCGAGCCGCTTGAAATAACGCGCCTAGGCTCGCGCGAGTTCGGCCAACGGCCAGCGCGGCTTCACATTAAAGCGGTAATCCCGAACGCCTTCACTTGCCAGCCGAAAACTGCCTGCGAGCGCGATCATGGCGCCGTTGTCGGTGCAGAGCGCAAGCGGTGGGTAAAACACGGTGATGCCCCGTGCGGCCGCTTCCCGCGTAAGCTGCACGCGCAGCACGCGGTTCGCGCCCACGCCGCCTGCAACCACGAGCGTTTTGAGCCGCGCCTTCGCGCATGCGGCAATGGCTTTCGCCACCAACACGTCCACAATCGCCGCCTCGGTGCTAGCGGCCAAATCTGATGTTATTTTCGGATGATTATTCTCAAAATTACCCGTTTTTACGCCGCAGGTATCGTCTAAAAATGCCCGCTTCGTCGCCAGTGACACGGCGGTTTTAAGCCCCGAGAAAGAAAAATTCAGATCGCCATCTCGCTTAAGCTCTTTGAGCATTGGGCGTGGAAATGCGAAGGCTTTAGCATCGCCGTTTTGCGCAGCGAATGAAAGGGCGGGGCCGCCGGGGTAGCCCAAGCCGAGCAATTTGGCGGATTTGTCGAACGCTTCGCCCGCTGCGTCGTCGAGCGTTTCGCCCAAAAGCGTGTAGTCGCCCACGCCTTTTACCGCCATCAGCTGGGTGTGCCCACCGGATACCAAAAGCGCCACAAACGGAAACGTTGGTTTCTCCGGCGCGAGCAGCGGCGAGAGCAAGTGCCCTTCTAAATGGTGAACGCCCACAATCGGCTTGCCCAACGCGCACCCCAGCGCCGCCGCGCCCGCCGCGCCCACAAGCAGCGCCCCTGCCAGCCCTGGGCCTTGGGTATAAGCGATGCCATCGATGTCTTGTAAGCGAACGCTCGCTTGTTGGCAAACTGTCTCGGTTAGGGAAATCCAGCGCTTAATGTGGTCGCGCGAGGCAAGCTCGGGTACCACGCCCCCATAATCTGCATGCATGGCCACTTGCGAGTACAGCGCGTGCGAAATGAGCGCGCCAGCACGGGAAACCAGCGCTATGCCGGTCTCATCACAGGAAGATTCAATGCCGAGAATCACAAATATTCACCAAAAACTTGCGCCGAATGCTCAAAACAGGCTATAGTTTAGGGCTTAGCTGAACTATTCTGGTCTTACGTACATGCCTTCTATCCGCGTCCGTGAAAACGAGCCTTTCGAAGCTGCGATTCGTCGCTTCAAGCGTTCTATCGAAAAAACTGGTTTGCTCACCGAGCTGCGTGCCCGTGAGTTCTACGAAAAGCCTACTGCCGAGCGCAAGCGCAAAAAAGCGGCTGCCGTAAAGCGCAACTACAAGCGCCTGCGCGCTAATATGTTGCCACCAAAGATGTATTGATTGGTTTGGTAATCGAAAAGAGCCGCGCTGGGAAACCTTCGCGGCTTTTTTATTATTTGGGAAATAATTGCAATGAGCCTCAAAGAGAGCATTCAAAACGATATTAAAGACGCGATGCGGGCAAAAGATGCCGCAAAGCTCACGCCGTTGCGCATGCTCACCGCCGCGATAAAGCAGCGCGAAGTGGACGAGCGCATTGAGCTTAGCGATGCCGATGTCACCGTGCTCATTCAAAAGCAAATTAAACAGCGCCGAGAATCCATCGCTGCGTACGAAAAGGGCAATCGCCCCGAGCTGGTTGCCAGCGAAGCGGCGGAGGTGATCATTCTTGAAAAATATTTGCCCCAACAGATGAACGAGGCAGAAATCAGCGCAGCGGTTGCCGCAGCGATTTGCGAAGCGGGCGTGGCCCCCGGCGGCGGCGGCGCGGCCATGGGCAAAGTGATGGCGCTCTTGAAGCCTAAGCTTGCAGGCAAAGCCGATATGCAAAAGGTTTCAGCATTACTGAAAACCCAACTGGGGTAAACCTGCGGCGCAAAATGGGTGCAAAATCCGATTTATCTTCTCGGAAAAATGCCATGCGCCTCAACATATTAAAAGAAAAATTGGTTAACGGCCAGCCCACTACCTGCGGCTGGCTCGCCATTCCTTCCACCTACAGCGCCGAACTCGCGGGGCACGCAGGCTTCGATACCGTGCTGGTCGATTTGCAACACGGCATGGTGGATTTTCAAAAAGCGCTCGAAATGTTGCAAGCACTCTCGTCCACGCCCGCCACGCCCATCGTGCGCTCCACTACGCTCGACCCTGGGCAAATCATGAAACTACTCGATGCCGGCGCGTATGGCGTGGTATGCCCGATGATTTCCACCCCTGCGCAGGCCGCGCTTTTTGTGCGCTCGTGCCGCTACCCACCGCACGGCGAGCGCAGCTACGGCCCCACGCGCGGCTTCACCTTCGGCGGGCCCGATTATTTCGACCACGCGAACTCCCATGTGCTCACCTTCGCGATGATCGAAACGGTGGAGGGTTTAGCCAATGTAGAGGCGATTTTGAAAACGCCCGGACTCGATGGCATCTTCATCGGCCCTAACGATTTATCCCTTGCGCTAGGCTGCCGCCCAGGCTCTGACTTCACCGAGAAAGTAGTGATCGACGCCATTGAAAAAGTACGCGCTGCTACCAAAGCCGCGGGCAAATTCATCGGCATTTACTCAGCGAACGGCGAAACCGGGGCAAAACGCATCGCCCAAGGTTTTGACATGGTCACGCTCGGTAACGACGCCTCTCAAATGAGCAATGCAATGAAAGCCGCCAACGCCACCGCCAAGAGCGCCAAACCCGCCGCTGCGAGCAAAACGGGGTATTAAAAACGCGTCTCTTTTCCAGGAGATAATCTTGAAAACGTGCTGTTTTTACGCCGCAGGTTTTGGTTGAAAAACTACTCTTCCAAAAGCGGCGTATACGCAGCCAACGTACGCCGATTGGCTTTGTAGTGCGGATCGAGAACGCGCACCCAAGCCCAAAATTTTGGAGAATGGTTCATCTCGCGTAAGTGCGAAACCTCATGCGCCATCACGTAGTGCGCGAGCTTGGGTGGCAGTTGAATTAACCGAAACGTAAGCCGCACCACGCCCGCGCTGGTGCAGCTGCCCCACATGGTTTTGGTGTCGGTAAGCTTGATTGATTTCACGCCCACTTCTAACGCTTGCGCCATCGCCGCAATTTGCGGCGCAAACTCTGCTTGCGCTACGCTGCGCATCCATTCTTCAATCGCCGCCTTTTGCGCTGCGGGCAAAAGTGGCGCAGGTGATGCAATAAGAATTTCGGTGTCGGTGACTTCGAACGATTCGAACAGCGCGGGGATCACGCGCAAGCGCAACCGTTTACCTCGAAACAGGATTGAGCCGCCATCGCAATACTGCGCTGCAACGAGCGATGTGCGTTCGCGCCACGCCCTAAGCGTATCCACAATCCACTGCCCGCGCCCTTGCAACACGGCATCAATCTCGCGCTGGGCCAGGCGCAGGGGCGCGCGCACGACCAAACCTTCACGCGCGATGGCCATGCTCACTGTTTTGCGGCGGGCGCGGTGCAAAAAATAATCGGTCGGCACGCCCGCGAGCACAATGCGCATGAGCCGTGGTTCGTCGGCAGTGCTTGATTTCGGAATGGGGGTTACAAAAAAATCAAACAACCCGCGCAGAAGCCCTTGTTCGCGCGTGCCCATCAAGCGTGCGTTCTCGGGTCGCCCAAGCGCGCGGTTTCCGCCTCGATCACTCGCTCGAGCTCGGCGGTCAGTGCGCCCGGCTCGTAGCCGGTAGCGTCAATCGCGGGCAAGATCGAGAGCGTGACCAAACCTCGCGCTTTTAAATAGGTGCCCTTGGGCCAGCAGTAGCCAGCATTGTGGGCAATCGGTAAGATGAGCGTGTTGGCACCGGCTTCGGATAAGCCAATGGCTAAGCGCGCGCAACCCGTTTTGTATTTCCCCGCCTGCCCGGCTTTTATGCGCGTACCTTCCGGAAAAATAATAATGTTGAACCCATTGCGTACGCGGCGCGTGCCCTGTGTAACCATTTGCTCCATCGCTTGGCTGCCTGCAGAGCGGTTGATCGTAATGGGGGATGAAAGTGCAAAGCCCCAGCCGAAGAACGGAATCCACAACAGCTCGCGTTTGGCGATGAACGAGGCAGGGCGGAACATATACGCTAACGAAAGCGTCTCCCACGTAGAGGAGTGTTTTGCGGTAACGATGAGCGATTGATTGGCAGGGATGTTTTCTCTGCCGATGATTTGAAAACGCACGCCACACAATTTGTCGGCTAACCAGGTGAAAAACCACGTCCAGCCCATGATGGCGCTGTAGCGAGGTGCGGCGGGCAGCGGGGCGCACAGCAACACAAAAATGGCGTAAAACGGCGTGACCACCAATTGGATAAGCAAGAACAACAGTGAAGCGATAGTTTGCATGCGGAGCTAGACCACCCAATCGGTAACGAATGCGGCTAAATCATCAAAAATGCGCGTGCCCTCGGGCAACCCGCCCTCATTTATGGTTTGCAGCCCTTTGCCCGTGCGCACCAACACCGGCAACGCACCGGCAATGTGAGCGGTTTGCAAATCACGCAGCGAATCGCCCACGAACGGTACGCTTTTTAAAGGCGTACTGAAGCGCTCTGAAATTTCGCGCAACATGCCAGGCGCCGGTTTACGACAGGTGCAGTTAATATCCGCCGCGTGCGGACAATAAAAAATCGCGTCGATGCGCCCGCCCGCTTCGTTCACCGCTTTGTTCATCGTGGCATGAATCGCGTTTAAGCTCACCATATCAAACAAGCCGCGGCCTACCCCGGATTGATTGGTGGCCAGTGCCACGCGATAGCCTGCCTGCGTGAGCCGCGCGATCGCTTCTAGGCTGCCGGGCAAAGGCTTCCACTGCGCAGGCGTAGTGATGTATTGCTTGGTGTCTATATTGATCACGCCATCGCGGTCGAGGATTACGAGCTTCACGGTTTTGCTATGCCGCCAACTTAGAAATGTCAGCCACTTGGTTCATCGCCACACGTAGATCCCGTAGCAAGGCCAAACGGTTCGCGCGCACATTGAGATCCTCGGCCATTACCATCACATCAGTAAAGAACGCATCCACGGGTGTTTTCAGCGCCGCAAAAGCCTTCAAATTTTCGGAGATATTGCCAGAAATGAGCGCTTTTTGCGCCGCAGGTATGGTGGTTTGCATGGCTGCGTAGAGCGTTTTTTCTGCAGCATCGGTGAAGAGGTTTGCCTGCACCTGTTGCGCAATCGCCGTTTTGCTTTCTTCGGCTTTGCGCAAAATATTGGCTACGCGCTTGTTAGCTGCGGCGAGCGATTCGGCTTCGGGCAAGGCCATGAATGCGCGTACAGCGGCAAGCTGATCACTGACACGATCAAGCCGATCTGGCCGTTGCGCGATAACGGATTCCACTTCGTTGGCGGTGTAGCCTTGCTCGCGCAGCACGCCACGCAATCGGTCGTAAATGAAATCCATCAGTGCAGGCGTTTCGTCTTTCGCTCTGTCGCCCATCGCCATAAATGCGGCGCGCACGAGCGCACTGATAGGCACGCTAAGTTTTTGCTCCATCACAATACGCAATACGCCCAATGCGTGCCGTCGCAATGCGAACGGATCTTTATCCCCCGTGGGCAATTGCCCGATCCCAAACAAGCCCGCGAGCGTTTCTAATTTATCGGCTAACGCACAGGCAGTGGGCACGCCCGCGCTCGGCAGCGTGTCGCCCGCGAAGCGGGGTTTGTAATGTTCGTCGCAGGCCGCGGCGACATCTGCGGCTTCACCGTAGTTTAACGCGTAAGTGCGGCCCATGATGCCTTGTAGCTCAGGGAACTCACCGACCATGAGCGTTTGTAAATCGGCTTTCATGAGCGTGGCTGCGCGCTCGGCCTTTGCGCGATCCGCGCCAATCAAGCCTGCGATTTCGCCTGCGAGCGCGCGCAAGCGCTGCACCCGTTCGCCTTGGGAGCCAAGCTGGTTGTGGTACACCACTTTACTCAATTCCGGCACGC
The DNA here is from genome assembly GCA_031376405.1 of Betaproteobacteria bacterium. GTDB lineage: Bacteria > Pseudomonadota > Gammaproteobacteria > Burkholderiales > Casimicrobiaceae > JANMDS01. The sequence goes on along the minus strand of JANMDS010000127.1, from coordinate 324 downwards.
GGGTTTCGAGCTTGGCTTTCTTGTCCGTTTCAAAAAAGAAACGGGCATCAGCAAGGCGCGGGCGCACGACGCGTTGGTTGCCTTCGATGATTTTCTTTGCATCCGCCAAGCGCATATTGGAGACGAGCAAAAATTTTTCAACCAATTTGCCCTGTGCATCGAAGAGTGGAAAATACTTTTGATTGGTGCGCATGGTGAGAATCAAACACTCTTGCGGCACGGCCAAAAATTCTTTCTCAAACTGAGCAACATAAACGGTGGGCATTTCCACCAAGGCATTCACTTCATTCAATAAATCATCGTACTCGCCCAGACTGAAACCGA